>NZ_JAAVCB010000061.1:0-18377 GCF_014802555.1 Clavibacter sp.
GCGCCGCGACCTACCCTGCCTGGCTGCATCACTACAACCACCACCGCCCCCACACCGGCATCGGCGGACTCACGCCCGCCGAACGCGTTCACAACCTCACTGGGAACTACAGCTAGCCGGTCGCGGATCCTCTGGAGCGACGCAGCGAGGCGCCCGTCAGCCGACGGTCGCGCGGTCCTCGCGCGGCTCAGGCTCCCGTCGCGAGCGCGGCTTCAGCTCGCTGACGAGCGTGCCCGCGACGATCAGCGCGGCGCCGAGGATCGCCAGCGCAGGAAGCCGCTCACCCGCCACGCGTCCGACGACGCCCGCCCAGACCGGCTCGCCCGCGTAGATGATGGTCGCGCGCGTCGGCGAGACGGAGCGCTGCGCCCAGTTCATCGTGAGCTGGATCAGGCAGCTGCTCGCCCCCAGCGCGAGCGCCGCGACGAGCCACACCCACGAGAACGCCGGGACCGCCTCGCCGGCCACGGGCATGCACGCGAGCGACAGCGCGCCGGCGACGAGCAGCTGCACGACGGTGACGCGCCCGACGTCGACGCGACCCGCGAACAGGCCGATGAGGATGATCTCCGCAGCGATCGGGAGCGTGCTGACCAGCGTCGCCAGCTCCCCCGCACCCAGCGCCACGCCCTCCTGCGGACCAGCGACGAGCAGGAGCCCGACGAAGGCGAGCGCGACGCCCACGAGGGCGAGCGCGCTCGGCCGCTTCCGGAACGCCGCCCACTGCAGGAGCGGCACCAGCGGCACGTACAGGGCGGTGATGAACGCGGAGGTGCTGCTCGGGATCGTCTGCAGGCCGTAGGTCTGGAGGCCGTAGCCGAGGAAGATCATGACCCCGATCGCCGCGCCGGCGCCCACGTCGATCCGGCGCATCCCCCGGAGCGCCCGACGGAAGACGACCGCGCTGATCAACCCCGCCGCGAGGAACCGGAGCCCGACGAAGAACAGGGGCCCGCTGTGCTCCATGGCGACGTGCACGGCGAGGAACGTGCCGCCCCAGATCGCGGTGATGCCGATGAGCGCCCACTCGGGACGGGACGGACGGACGGCGCGGGGCAGCCTCGTGCGCATGGGGCGGAGCCGGCCGCGTCAGCCCGTGATGATGCGGGCGCCGTGCACGGGCCCGGTGGCCCGGATCACCTGGAGGCGGGCCGCGCTCAGCGCGATCTGGAGCTCGAGGGCGCTGTCGAGGTCGGATGCGAGGAACGCGACCGTGGGGCCGGATCCGGAGACGATGCCCGCGAGCGCGCCGTTCTCCTCGCCGAGCTGCAGCACCTCGCCGAGGCCGGGCGCGAGGTGGAGCGCGGGCGCCTGGAGGTCGTTGTGGAGGACCTCGGCGAGCATGTGCGGATCCCCCGCCCGCAGCGCCTGCAGCACGCCCGAGTCGACCTGCGGGATCTGCTGCGCCGGGAAGATGTCCTGCGCGTGGCGCTCGCGGTGCTTGTCGAGCTCGCCGTAGACGTCGGGCGTGGAGACGCCGAACTCGGCGATCGCGAGCACCCACTGGAACGTGCCCTTGGCGAGCGCGGGGCTCAGGCGGTCGCCGCGGCCCGTGCCGATGGCGGTGCCGCCCGCGAGCGCGAAGGGCACGTCGGCGCCGAGCTCCGCGCCGAGGGCGAGCAGCTGGTCGCGCGTGCGCTCGGTGCCCCAGAGGGTGTCGCAGGCGAGGAGGGTGGCCGCGGCGTCCGCGGATCCGCCGCCCATGCCGCCCGCGATGGGCACGTCCTTCTCGATGCGCAGGTGCACGCCGCCGCGGTGGCCGGTGCTGCGGGCGAGGAGCCGGGCGGCGCGGATGGCGAGGTTGTCGCCGCCGGTGGTGAGGCGCGACGTGTCGATGGATCCGCCGAACTCGACCGAGAAGCCGTCGGAGCGGGTGGCGTACACGTCCTCGTAGAGGCTGACCGCCTGGTACGCGGTGGCGACGTCGTGGTAGCCGTCCTCCTGGAGGGCGCCCACCGTGAGGGAGACGTTGATCTTGCCCGGGGCCCGCGCGTGCACCGCATCGGAGCTGGTGGCCGCGGAGGTCATGTGCTCCAACCTAGCGGAGGCTGAGAGGCTCCCCGACCTGGTCGCGACCCGCCCAGGCATGGGCTACGCGGAGGTAGTCGTGGACGCTCAGCTGCTCGCCCCGCGAAGTGGGGGCGACCCCGCCGGCCTCGAGGAGGGCCGACGCCGCCTCGCTCCCGCCGAGCAGCTCCGCGAGCGCCTGGCGGAGCATCTTGCGGCGCTGCTGGAACGCGGCGTCGACGATCGTGAAGGTGCGCTTCCGCAGCTCCTCCGACGCGAAGGGCTCCGCGTGCCGCTCGAACGCGACGAGCACCGAGTCGACGTTCGGCACCGGCCAGAACACCTGGCGGCTCACCTGGCCGGCCGTGCGCCAGGCGCCGTACCAGGCGGCCTTGACGCTCGGGGCTCCGTACACCTTGGATCCGGGCGCCGCGGCGATGCGGTGCCCCACCTCAGCCTGCACCATGACGACGCCCGTGCGGATCGCCGGGAAGTGCTCGAGCAGGTGCAGCAGCACCGGCACGGAGACGTTGTAGGGCAGGTTCGCGACGAGCGCGGTCGGATCCCCGGGCAGCTCGGCGACGCGGAGCGCGTCCTCGTGCACGACGGTGAGCACGGCGTCCGGCTGGTAGAGCGCCACCGTGATCGGCAGCTGCTCGGCGAGCCGGCCGTCGATCTCCACGGCGACGACGCTGGCGCCGGTCTCGAGGAGGCCGAGCGTGAGGGATCCGAGGCCCGGCCCCACCTCCACCACGTGCGTGCCGGCCTCGACGCGCGCGACCCGCACGATGCGGCGCACGGTGTTGGCGTCGATGACGAAGTTCTGGCCGAGCTTCTTGGTGGGCGCGACGCCGAGCAGCTCGGCGAGGTCGCGGATCTCGGCGGGGCCGAGGAGCGTCGGGGCCGCGGCGGGAGCGGGCGCCGCGGCGGCGGCCGTCTCGTCGCTCACGCGCGGCCCGCCGGATCCATCTCGGCGGGGTCCTTCGACGGCGATGTGACGGGCTCGTCGTCCCAGCGCCCGTAGACCAGCTCGGTGTTGGAGGAGATCTGCGCGGCGAGCATCGACACGTCGGTGCCGAGGTGCGCGGCCATCGCGCGGAGCGTGTGCGGGATGAGGTACGGCGCGTTCGGCCGCCCGCGGAACGGCACGGGCGTGAGGAACGGCGCATCCGTCTCCACCAGCAGCAGCGAACGCGGCGCGAAGGCGAGCGCCTCGCGGAGATCTGCTGCGTTCTTGAAGGTGACCGTGCCGGAGAACGACATGTACCAGCCGTTCTCGGCGCAGATCCGGGCGAGGTCCTCGTCGCCGGAGAAGCAGTGGAAGACGGTGCGCTCGGGGGCGCCGACGCGCAGCAGCGTCTCGACGACCTCGTCGTGCGCATCCCGGTCGTGGATCTGGAGGGCGATGCCGCGCTCCTTGGCGATGCGGATGTGCTCCTCGAACGAGCGCTGCTGGGCGGCGCGGCCCTCCTCGCCGGTGCGGAAGAAGTCGAGGCCGGTCTCGCCGACGGCGCGCACGCGGGGTCGTCCGGCCAGCTCGTGGATCTCGGCCAGCGCGTCGTCGAGCGTGCCCGCCTCCTCGTAGCCCGGCGCCTCGTTCGGGTGGATCGCGACGGCCGCCAGCATGCGCGGCTCGTGCGCCGCGGTCTCCGCCGACCAGCGGGACGTCTCGAGGTCGCCGCCGACCTGGATCACGCCGCGGACGCCGACCGAGCTCGCGCGGTCGAGGTGCTCGGTGAAGTCGATGGGCGACTCGCCGTCCGCGATCTCGAGGTGCGTGTGGTTGTCGTAGACGGGGACCGTGAGCGCCTCGGGCAGCGGCGGGTACGTGAGATCGCGCGTCTGGCCGTGGGCCGAGGAGGTGTCGCGCTGGCGCACGTAGCTGGATTCGGACATCCCGCACAGCCTACCGACGGGCGGGTGCCGCACCCGGTGGGACGCAGCGTCCGGATGCCCGGCCGCGGGCGTCAGGCTCCGGCCGCGACCGTCTCCTGCTCGATGCGCGGGAACAGGGGCGCGTCGAGCGGCGTGACGGTGCCGGATCCGGTCCACTCGTCGGCGAGGTCGATGCGCTGCTGGCCGACCGTGCCGGTGCCGCCGAGCGCGGTCCAGAGCTTGGCGGTGGCGCCGGGGAGCACGGGGGCGAGCAGCACGGCGAGCGTGCCGAGGCCGCGGACCGCGGTGTGCAGCACGGTCTCGAGCCGCGCGCGGTCCTCGTCCTTCTTCGCGAGGGCCCAGGGCTCCTGGCTCGTGATGTAGCCGTTGAGCTCGTCGACCAGAGTCCAGACCGCGGCAAGCGACTCGTGGATCGCGAGCCGCTCGATGGCGTCGTCCGCGGTGGATGCGGCGGCGCGCGCGACGCTCTGCACGCGCAGATCCGCCTCGGTGAGCTCGTTCGCCTCGGGGATCCGGCCGTCGAAGTAGCGGCCGACCATGGCGATCACGCGGGAGGAGAGGTTGCCGAAGCCGTTGGCGAGCTCGGCCTGGTAGCGGGCGCTGAGGTCCTCCCAGCTGAACGAGCCGTCCTGCCCGAAGGCGAAGGCGCGCATGAAGTAGTAGCGGAACGCGTCGATGCCGAAGGTGTCGGTGATGGTCTGCGGCACGATGCCCGTCAGCTTCGACTTCGACATCTTCTCGCCGCCGACGAGCAGCCAGCCGTGGCCGAAGACGCGGCGGGGCGGCTCCTCGCCGAGCGCCATGAGCATGGCGGGCCAGATGACGGCGTGGAACCGCAGGATGTCCTTGCCCACGAGGTGCGTGGCGGGCCAGCGGCGATGGAACGCGTCGTCGTCGACGCCGTAGCCGATGGCCGTGACGTAGTTCATCAGCGCCTCGAACCACACGTAGACGACGTGGCTCTCGTCCCACGGGATCGGGATGCCCCAGTCGAAGCTGGAGCGCGAGATGGAGAGGTCCTCGAGGCCGCGGCGCACGAAGGAGAGGATCTCGTTGCGGGCGCTCTCCGGCTGGATGAAGTCGGGCCGTTCCTCGTAGAACGCCAGCAGCCGCTCGCCGAAGTCGCTCATGCGGAAGAAGTAGTTCTTCTCCTCCAGCAGCTCGACCGGCTTCGAGTGGATGGCGCAGACGAGCTGGCCCTCGAACGGACCCGTGCCCTCGAGGAGGTCGGACGGCTGCTTGTACTCCTCGCAGCCGACGCAGTAGTAGCCCTTGTACTCGCCTGTGTAGATGAACCCGGCGTCGTGCAGGCGCTGCAGGAAGACCTTGACGCTCTCCTCGTGGCGGGCGTCGGTGGTGCGGATGAAGTCGTCGTTGGAGATGTCGACGGCCTCGAGCAGCGGCTGCCAGCTCTCGGTGACGAGGCGGTCGGCCCAGGCCTTCGGCGTCGTGTCGTTCGCGGTGGCCGTGCGGAGGATCTTCTGCCCGTGCTCGTCGGTGCCCGTGAGGAACCAGGTGTCGTCGCCGCGCTGGCGGTGCCAGCGGGCGAGCACGTCGGCGGCGACCTCCGTGTACGCGTGCCCGATGTGCGGGACGTCGTTCACGTAGAAGATCGGCGTGGTGATGTAGAAGGGCTCGCCGCGGGACATGGGCTCCATCGTAATGCTCGGCGGGAGCGGTCCCGGCCGTGTGACGGGGGGGGTGCAGGTGGGGTGGTGCGGCACAGCTTCGGTGCCTCATCCGTTGGCCCACCGCGAGGTGGGAAACCGTCTCCGACCCCATCACCGCAGAGTGGGAGCTGACGGCACCCCGCAATGCTCAGCGACGCGGGCCGACACGGCCTCCGCGTCCTCACGGGCGAGGAGCGCAGCGACAAGCCCCGCCGGGATCGTCTCGGCGGGGCGCTTGATCGTGACGCTGAGCACACGACCGCGGAACCGGACGATCGACGGCGACACATCGACGCGCACTTGATTCGGGTCACCCGTCCCGCGCGGGACGAAGGGCCGAGGCGGTTGCAGGAGACGCGGCTCGAGGTTCATCCTGAATAGGTGTGGAATTCGCGAAAGAGCAGTCGTCGTCAGACGTCCCCGGCACCTGCCGAAGTCTGGATCGTCTTGCATGATGAATCGCCGCACAACACCGTTCTCGGTGTCTTCGCGACCGAGCCCGAGGCGTCGCAGTTCGCGGACGAGGTGGAAGCGCAGTTCCCGCAGGGCGTCATCTACACGAGCTTCCGAGTCGGCTACCGCTACGACCGCGGGCCGGGGCACGTCGAGTTCGGGCCTGCCCGCGGGTAGCTCGCACGTCGGCGGGGGCGGTGAAGCCCCCGCCGACTCAGGTCACGGGTTGGTGCCGCAGGGGAGCGTGGCCTCCTCATAGGCGGACGCGGTGCCGGTGCTGCCGGTGGGGAAGGTACCCGTGCTGCGCACGATCATGCGGAAGGTCGTGTCACGGAGGTCGTCGCACTTGCGAATCGGCGAGGTCTGCTCGAGTCGGCCCTGACCTGCGTTGACCGAGTTGAAGGGCCCCGCCACCTTCTGCAACCCCCACCACACCGTCTTGTACAGCTCAGTGGTCTGCGAGATCTGGGCCATCACCACGGTGCACTGCGTAGCTGGGTGGCCGCCCACTGCACCGTACGGGTAGATCCCCCCGGACTTGCGCTTGTACACGTTGCCCGTGTCGATGGAGCAGCTCTGACCGTTTGCAGCGGCGGTCGGCGAGACAGCCTGCTTGCTGACGGAACCCGTGGATGACGGAGCTGAGAACGTGGCCGTCTCGCTGCCTGCGGACGGCACCTGGGACCAGGTGAGGTCGCCAGGGCCAGGAGCCGGAACCGATGGGTCATAGGCAGGGGCGTCGACCGGAGCTCCGACGGACAGGGCTGCGGCGAGTCCAGGTTGAGCGGGCGTCGCCGCTGAGGCAGGCATGGCAGTCAGTAGTGAAGTAGTGATGAGAGCGCAGGTTGCAGCAGCGGCCAGGGCGGTTCTCGTTTGGATGGGCACGATCGACCTTTCAGGCAGAGCGCCCCGGCTACCCCTCGTAGCCGAATGAAGGCGCGCATCATTGATAGCCGCAGTCGGCCGCACTCAGCATCCATTCAGGTCCACGCGCCAGCCAATCGGCAGCGATGGTCACCAGAACGTCGGGCATCGTCACGCTCGACACGACAACCCGCGTGTGACTGCGGACGGAGGCGGGCGGGGAGCGCCTGCTAGACGGGGTCTCCGAAGGGGTTGGGAATCACGCTTCGCACGTCGACGGGTGCAGCCGAGGCACTCGGACTCCGCCCCGAGTCCTGCACATACGCGACGGCGAGGACGGCGACGACGACGACGACGTGATCGAACTGCCCGAATCGTTCGGGTCGTCCACCACCTACGAACTCGGGCCGCGCCTGCGCGACGGTCAGGAGAGGTGCCGCTCCGCCGCCCCGTCGTACTCCGACAGCGGACGGATCAGCGAGTTCGACGCCCGCTGCTCGACGATGTGCGCCGTCCAGCCGACCACGCGCGCGGCGACGAAGAGCGGCGTGAAGGCGCGGGTCTCGAAGCCGAGGAGCGCGTAGGCGGGGCCGGACGGGTAGTCGAGGTTCGGCAGGATCCCGGTGCGCTCGGCCATGCCGCGCTCGAGCGCGTCGTACAGCTCCATCGTGCGGCGGGCGGACTCCCCCGTCTCACCGCCGGCCTCGACGCGCACGACCACGAGGTCGTCGAGCGCGGCCTTCATCGTCGGCACGCGCGAGTCGCCCGCGCGGTAGACGCGGTGGCCGAAGCCCATGACCTTGCGCTTGGCGGCGAGGGCCTCGTCGAGCCACGCCTCGACCCGCGCTGCGTCGCCGATCTCGTCGAGCGTCTCAAGCACGGCCTCGTTCGCGCCGCCGTGCAGCGGGCCCTTGAGCGCGCCGATAGCGCCCGTGACGGCGGAGTGCAGGTCGGCGAGGGTCGAGGTGATGACGCGGGCCGTGAACGTGGAGGCGTTGAAGGAGTGCTCGGCGTAGAGGATCAGCGACACCTCCATGGCCTTCGCGTCCGCCTCCGTGGGGCGCTCGCCGTGCACCATGAGCAGCAGGTTCTCGGCGAGGCCGAGGTCGTCGCGCGGCTCGACGGGCGCGAGGCCCTGGCGGCGGCGCTGGTCGTAGGCGATGAGCACGGGGATCTGCGCGAGGAGCCGCACGGAGCGCTCGAGGTCGGCGTCGGCCGAGTGGTCCTCGGGCGCGGGATCGGCGGCGCCGATCGCGCTGACCGCCGTGCGGAGGACATCCATGGGGTGCGCGTCCACGGGCAGCGCGTCGATGATCCGCAGCACCGCGTCCGCCGGCTGTCGCTCCGCGCGCTCCTGGTTCTCGAAGTGCGCGAGCTCCTCGTCGGTCGGCAGCTCGCCGTGCCACAGGAGGTACGCGACCTGCTCGAAGGAGCAGTGCGCGGCGAGCTCCTGCACGGGGTAGCCGCGGTAGAGGAGGGAGTTGGTGGCCGGCTCGACCTTGCTGATGGCGGTCGTGTCGACGACGACGCCGGCGAGGCCCTTGCGGATGTCGGTCATGGTGCTCCTTCGCGTCATGCCGCACCCGCGTGGTCGGGCGGATCGAGTCGCCTCCGGGTGCGTTCGTCACTGTATCGGGGCAGGTGCCGCGCGGGCGAGGGCCGCCCGTGGCCGAGGCGGTGGACGCGCGATGGCGGGCTGGGGAGGAGGCGACGGGCGTCGCGCCCCACGTGACGGGCGGCTCCGCACCCGGTCCCGGCGGCCTCCGCTCGGTAGCCTCACGAGCAGGCGCTCCCGCGGCGCCGCCCGCACCGCAGCGCCGACCCGGAGGACGCCATGCCCGAGAGCACCGACCACGCCGATCCCGCGACCGACGCCCAGCCCGGCGCGGCGACCGAGCCCGAGCGCTACGACGTCGCCGTCATCGGCGCCGGACCCGCGGGCACCGCCGCCGCCCTCCGCGCGGCCGAGCTCGGCGCATCCGTCGTCGTGCTGGAGGCCGGACGCGTCGGCGGCACGTGCGTCAACACCGGGTGCGTGCCCACGCGGGTGCTCGCGAAGACCGCGCGGCTCGTGCGCGAGGTGCGGTCCGCGGGCGAGAACGGGATCGGCGTGGGCGATCCGACGCCGCACTGGCCCTCGATCGTCGCGCGCGTGCACGAGCAGGTCGACCGCGTGCGGTCGCTCAAGGACGAGGCCGAGCGGTTCCGCGCGGCGGGCGTGACGCTGATCCACGAGGGCCGCGCGCGGTTCGTCGACGACCGGACGCTCGTGCTCGATAGCGGCCGGCGGATCACCGCGGGCTCGATCATCGTGTGCGTCGGCGGCCACTCGCGCCGCCTGCCCGTGCCCGGCGCCGAGCTCGCGACCGTGCCCGAGGACGTGCTCGCGCTGCCGGGGATCCCCCGTCGTCTGGCGGTCATCGGCGCGGGCAACACGGGCGCGCAGCTCGTCACCGTGTTCCGCTCGTTCGGCTCGGAGGTGACGCTGCTCGACGTCGCCCCGCGCGTGCTCACCGCGTCCGACGAGGCGATCTCCGAGGCCGTCGCCGACGCGTTCACCGCGCAGGGCGTGCGCGTGCACACGGGCATCGACACGGTGACGGGCCTGACGAAGACCGGCGACGGATCCATCACCCTGCTCTGGCGCGACGGCGACCGCCCGCAGTCTTCCAGCTTCGACGCCGTGATCATGGCCACGGGCTGGCCCGCCGACGTCGAGGACCTTGGGCTCGAGCATGCGGGGCTGGAGGTGGAGCGCTCGGCGATCCCGGTCGACCGCTACCTCCGCACGCGCGTGCCGCACATCCTCGCGGTGGGCGACGCCAACGGGAAGGACATGCTCGTGCAGGCGGCGCAGTCCGAGGGCGAGGCCGCGGCGGAGAACGCGGTGCTGGGCGTCAACCGGCGGATCCCGCTGCAGCTCCTCCCGGCCGGCGGCTTCACCGACCCCGACTACGCGGGCGTCGGCCTCACGCAGGCGGAGGCGCGCGAGCGCGACAGCGCGTGCGTGGTCGCGCGGGTGCCGTTCGCCGAGGTCGACCGCGCCGTGATCGACGACCGCGAGGCCGGCTTCCTCCTCCTCATCGCCGACCGCCGCCGTGAGCTCATCCTCGGCGCGCACGCCGTGGGCGAGAACGCGGTCGAGGTGATCCAGTCGGTCACCACCGCGATGGCCGCGGGCGTCGACGTCGCCACCCTCGCGCACGTGCGGTTCGCGTACCCGACGTACAGCGCGATCATCGGGATCGCCGCCCGGCGGCTGCTGCAGGAGGACGACCGGGCGGGCGAGCTCGACTGACGCGACGCCCGGGCGTCCGTGATCGGATGGGCGGATGACCGCGCTCATCGTCACCGCCCACCCCGACACCGACTCCCTCACCCACGCCGTCGCCCGCCAGCTCGTCGACGCGCTCGGCGCGTCCGGCGTCGCGACCGCGCACCTCGCGCAGGAGGGCTTCGACCCCGTGTTCGGCATGGCCGACCGGCGCGCGTACGCCGGCGACTCCCCGGCGCCCGCGGACGTGGTCGCGGAGCAGGCGCGCCTAGACGCCGTGGACCACGTCGTGCTCGTCTTCCCCGTGTGGTGGTGGTCGATGCCCGCGCTGCTGAAGGGCTGGATCGACCGGACGTTCATCGCCGGCTGGGCCTTCGGAATCGACGACGACGGACGCATCGAGAAGCGGCTGCAGCGCCTCACCGTGCACCTCGTGCCCGTCTCCGGCACGAGCCAGGAGGCCTTCGCCCGGCACGGCTACCTCTCCGCGTTCGAGACGCAGATCGGTCACGGGATCCTCGAGTACTGCGGCGCGCGCAGAGGCGCCATGGCCTTCGTGCACGACTCCGAGTCGGGCGACCGGGACGCGGTGGGGCCGAGGTGGAGCGGGCCGTCGCGGAGGTGGTGGCGGCGGTCGGCGCGGTCTGACCGGCAGACCGCGCGTCGCGACACGGGTCGCCGCCGCTACGGGCGGACCGCAGCCCGCGCATCCCGCCGCCGCTCGACCGCCGTCATCACGACGTACAGCGTCGTCCAGAGCACGAGGCCCGTGGCGAGGAAGATGCCGACGACCGCGAGCACGCCGCCCGCGGTGTCCACCCGGAACCAGCCGCTCAGCAGGAGCCCGGGGAGGACCGTCGCGAGCATCAGGACGAAGTGCGTGACGGACTGCCGGGTGAGGCTCCAGCGGTCCACCTGGTAGAGGAGCGAGCCGGCCGCGGTCGCAGCGACGATGACGCCGACCGCGAGGGTCGAGCGGCCGTCGGCGGTCCGCCCGTCCGCGAGCAGATACGCGGCGATCGCCGACATGGCGACCAGCGGGATCCCGCCGAGGAGCACGGCACGGAGGAGGAGCCGCGGACGGCGCGCGACGGCGGCCCCGCCGGTGTCGCGGGTCATCCGGCGGCCGGCTCTCGGGGCGGCCCGGCGAGCCAGGCGTACTCGGTGCTGCACGCGTCCGGGATCCCCTCCATGCCGGAGAGGTCGTACGGGGACGTCGGCTCGGAGGACACGCCGCCGCCCAGGCTGACCTCGTCGCCCACCCGGTGGGACTCGTCGCCGAGGGCGAGGGTCGTGCCGTCCCACCGGGTCGTGCGCTCGGGGAGGATCGGCAGCCAGTGGGCGGAGCCGCCGTCGGGCGCGTAGCCCGGCGTCTCGAGGTAGAGGCAGCCGTCGCGCTCGACGAGCGTGCCGGTCAGGAGCGCCTCCATGCCGTCGCCGTCGTCGCGGTAGGTGGCGATCTCCGCCGACCCGGGGACGGGTGACGCCGCGGCGGCGGCGTCGGCGGGCGCCTCCGCCGGGCTGGTGGCGCATCCCGCGAGGAGCGCTCCGAGGGCGGCTGCGACAGCGATCGTGCTCGCGCTGGTCCGTGCTCGTGCGGGTGCTCGTCGCATGCGGTCTCCTCGTCCCGCCCAGCAGACCACGCGCACCCGCGCCGACGGAACTCCCGGTGAGGGGGCCGTGTGGCGCGGCCCCGCGGGGATCCCCCGCTCGCTACGGTGGCTCCAGGCCTCCGCACCGGGTCGCATCCCCCACGAGAGAGACCGCCGTGCTCATCACCCTCACCTCGACGGCGCCGTCGGCGTCCGACCTCAGCCACCTGCTCCGCAAGCACCCGGCGAAGGCGCAGGCCTTCGACCTCGCCGTCGGCACCGCGCACGTCCTCTACCCGGAGGCGACCGACGACCGGTGCACGGTCGCGCTGCTGCTGGAGGTGGATCCGATCGCGCTCGTCCGCGACAAGCGGTTCCGGAGCGCGGGCGCAGCGAGCATCACCCACTACGTGAACGACCGGCCGTACGCGTCATCGTCGATGCTCGCGGTCGCGCTCGGGCAGGTCTTCCGCACGGCGATGGGCGGCCGCAGCGACAGCTTCCCCGAGCTCGCGGCGGGCGCCCTCCCGCTGACGGTCACCGTCGCCGCGCTGCCTGCGCGCGGCGGCGCCGACCTCGTGTGCGACCTGTTCGCGCCGCTCGGCTGGCGGGTGGAGGCGACGCCCGTGCCGCTGGATCCCGCGTTCCCCGGCTGGGGCGACTCCCGCTACGTCGACCTCGTGCTCACCGGCGAGGTCCGCCTGGCCGACGCCCTCCGCCACCTCTACGTGCTGCTGCCCGTGCTCGACGACGGCAAGCACTACTGGGTGTCCGACGACGAGGTGGGCAAGCTCCTCCGCGCCGGCGAGGGCTGGCTGGCGGAGCACCCATCGCGCGACCTCATCACGCGCCGGTACCTGGCGCACCAGCGCGACCTCGTGGGCGCGGCGGACGGCCGACTCGACGCGGGGCCCGACGCGCTCGCGGATGCGACCGCCCCCGTGGATGCCGCCGCCCCCGCGCCGCGCTCCCCCTCGCTCGCCCGCCTGCGGGCCGAGACGGTGCACGCGGTCCTCACCGAGGTCGGGGCGCGCACGGTCGCCGACGTCGGCTGCGGATCCGGGGCGCTGCTCGCGCACCTGGTGGCGGACCCGGCGTTCACGCGCATCATCGGCACCGACGTCTCCATCTCCGACCTGGAGGCCGCCGCCCGTCGCCTCGGCCTGCGCGACGCGAGCGACCGGGCGCGCGAGCGGATCCAGCTCCTCCCGTCGTCCGCGACCTACGAGGACCCCCGCATCGCCGGCCTCGACGCGATCGTGCTGATGGAGGTGATCGAGCACGTGGACCCCGACCGGCACGGTGCCCTCGAGGCGAGCGTGTTCGGATCCGCGTCCCCCGCCGCCGTCGTCGTCACGACCCCGAACGCCGAGCACAACGCGCTCTACCCGGGCCTCGCCGCGGGCGCCCTCCGCCACCCCGACCACCGGTTCGAGTGGACCCGCGCCGAGTTCGCCGCGTGGGCGGAGCGCGTGGCCGGCCGCTACGGCTACCGCGTCGAGATCCGGCCCGTCGGCGACGCGGATCCCGTCCACGGCTCCCCTACCCAGCTCGCCCTGTTCCGGAAGGCCACGCGATGACCGACGCCCCCGCCACCGCCGCGCTGCCCATCCCGCGCATGTCGCTCGTGCTGCTCGTCGGCGCGAGCGGATCCGGCAAGTCCACCTTCGCCCGCACCCACTTCGGCCCGTACGAGGTGCTGTCGAGCGACGTCTTCCGCGGCCTCGTCTCGAACGACGAGAACGACCAGAGCGCGACGGCCGCCGCCTTCGAGGCGCTGCGGCACGTCGCCGCGCACCGCCTCCGCCGGGGGCTGATGACCGTGATCGACGCGACGAACGTGCAGGCCGAGTCGCGCCGGTCCCTCGTGCAGCTCGCCCGGGACCACGACGTGCTGCCCGTCGCGATCGTGCTCGACGTGCCGGTCGGCGTGTGCGTGGAGCGGAACGCCGCCCGCACGGACCGCACGTTCGGCGCCTCCGTCGTGAAGCGGCAGCACGACCAGCTGCAGCGGTCGCTCAAGGGCCTCGGCCGCGAGGGCTTCCGCAAGGTGCACGTGCTCCGCGGCGTGGACGAGATCGCGTCCGCGCGCTTCACGGTCGAGCCGCTCCTCAACGACCTCCGGCACGAGCGCGGCCCCTTCGACGCGATCGGCGACGTGCACGGCTGCCGCGCGGAGCTCGAGACGCTGCTCGGAGAGCTGGGCTACGAGATCCAGCGCGACGAGCGGGGTCGGCCCGTCGACGCCGCGCACCCCGAGGGACGCCGTGTCGTGTTCCTCGGCGATCTCGTCGACCGCGGACCCGACACCCCGGGGGTGCTCCGCCTCGCGATGGGCATGGTGCGCGCCGGCCACGCCTTCGCGGTGCCCGGCAACCACGAGGACAAGCTCGTGAAGGCGCTGCAGGGGAAGAAGGTGCGGGTCGCGTACGGCCTCGCCGAGTCGCTCGCCCAGCTCGCCGAGGAGGACGAGGCGTTCCGCGTCGACGTCGAGCGGTTCTGCCGCGAGCTCGTCTCCCACCTCGTGCTCGACGGCGGGGACCTCGTGGTCGCGCACGCCGGCCTCATCGAGGCGTACCAGGGCCGCGCGTCCGGACGCGTGCGCGCGTTCGCGCTCTGGGGCGACGCCACGATCGGCGAGACCGACGAGCACGGCCTGCCCGTGCGCCGCGACTGGGCGCTCGACTACCGCGGATCCGCGACGGTCCTCTACGGGCACGTCGCCGGGGTCGGCACCGAGTGGGTCAACGGCACCATGTGCCTCGACACCGGATGCGTCTTCGGCGGCGAGCTCACCGCCCTCCGCTGGCCCGAGCGGGAGGTCGTCGCCGTGCCCGCCGAGCGCGTCTGGTCGGAGCCGACCGTGCCGCTCGGACGCCGGTACGCGTCGTCAGCTGCCGCCGGATCCGCTGCCGCCGACGACGTGCGCGACCCGGGGCTGCTGCGGATCGACGACGTGCTCGGCAAGCAGGTGGTCGAGACGCGCGCGTTCGGCCGGGTCGGGATCCGCGAGGACGCCGCCGCCGGCGCCCTCGAGACCATGAGCCGCTTCGCCGTCGACCCGCGGCACCTCCTCTACCTGCCGCCCACGATGAGCCCGCCCGCGACCTCGTCCCGCGACGACGTGCTCGAGCACCCGGCCGAGGCCTTCGAGGCGTACCGGCGCGACGGGCTCGAGCGCGTGATCTGCGAGGAGAAGCACATGGGATCCCGCGCGGTCGTGCTCCTCACCCGCGACCCCGCCCGCTTCGACGCGCCCGCCGGCTGGCGCGGCGTCGTGCACACGCGCACCGGCCGTCCGTTCTTCGACGCCGCCGACACGGACGCCCTGCTCGCCCGGCTCGACGCCGCCGTGGAGACGGCCGGCCTCTGGGCGGAGCTCGACACGTCGTGGCTGCTCCTCGACGCCGAGCTGCTGCCGTGGTCGATGAAGGCGGGGCCGCTGATCCGCGACCAGTACGCGTCCGTCGGCGCCGCCGCCACCGCCGCGCTGCCCGCCGCGGTGCGCGTGCTGGAGCAGGCCGCCGCGTCGGGCATCGACGTCGCCGACCTCCTCGACCGCACGCGCGCCCGGGCCGCCGACGCGGAGGGCTACGTCGCCGCGTACCGCCGGCACGCCGCGCCCTACGACGGCCTCGACGACGTGCGCCTCGCGCCGTTCCAGCTCCTCGCCACCGAGGGCGCGACCCACCTCGCACGCGAGCACTCCTGGCATCTCGCGCTGGCCGGGCGCCTGGCGGACGCGGATCCGGGCCTCGTCGTGCCCACGCGCTCCCTCGAGGTCGACCTCGCCTCGCCGGAGTCCGAGGAGGCCGCCACGCGCTGGTGGCAGGAGCTGACGGACGCGGGCGGCGAGGGCATGGTCGTGAAGCCCCTCGCGGGTCTCGTCCGCGGGCGGAAGGCGCTCGCCCAGCCGGGCATCAAGGTGCGCGGCCGCGAGTACCTGCGGATCGTCTACGGCCCCGACTACACGGAGCCCGCGAACCTCCGCCGCCTGCGCGACCGCGACGTCGGCCACAAGCGGTCGATGGCCCTCCGCGAGTACGCGCTCGGCGTCGAGGCGGTCGAGCGCTTCGTCGCGGGCGAGCCGACGTGGCGCGTGCACCAGGCGGTCTTCGGCGTGCTCGCGATGGAGTCCGAGCCGGTGGATCCGCGGCTGTGACGCCCGGAGCGTGTGCACGCTCCGGCGTCGCGCGGGCCGCCCGCCGCTAGCCTCGCCGGATGCCCACCCGCCCCGCCGCCCGATCCCGCGCGGTGGGCGCGGTCAGTCGCGCGGGGCACCTGCTCACGTCGCTCGCCATGGGGATCCTGCTGGCCTTCCTGATGCTGGGCGTGGCGCTCGACGGGTCCCTCCGGGGCCCCGACGAACGCGACTGAGGATCACGCCCCGCCGCGGTTCCCCTCCAGCGTGAAGGTGAAGACGTCCTCGTCGAAGGCGCTGTAGCCGGCGTAGTCGAGGAGCTCGTAGAGGCGCGCGCGGGTCTGCATCTCGGGCACCTTCGACGCGAGCGTGCCCTCCTCGAGGATCGCGTCGAGGCCGCGCTCGGCGGCGCCCATCGCGAGCCGCAGCAGCGAGACGGGGTAGATGACGATGTTCACGCCGACGTCCGCGAGCTGCTGCGTCGTGAACAGCTCGCTCTTCCCGAACTCGGTCATGTTGGCGAGGATCGGCACGTCGACCGCGGCGCGCACGCCAGCGAACTCGGCGAGGTCGGCCATCGCCTCGGGGAAGATCGCGTCGGCTCCGGCGTCCACGAGCGCGCGAGCACGGTCGACCGCGGCGGCCATGCCGTCGACGCCGCGCACGTCGGTGCGGGCCATGACCAGCAGGTCGGGGTCGCGGCGGGCGTCGACGGCCGCGCGGATCCGCTTCAGCGCCGTCGACTCGTCCACCACCTGCTTGCCGTCGAGGTGGCCGCAGCGCTTGGGGTTCACCTGGTCCTCGATGTGGAGGCCCGCGACGCCCGCGTCCTCGAGCATCTGCACCGTGCGCGCGACGTTCATCGGCTCGCCGAAGCCCGTGTCCGCGTCCACGAGGCAGGGCAGGTCGGTGACGCGCGCGATCTGCTGCGAGCGCCCGGCCACCTCGGTGAGCGTGGTGAGGCCGATGTCGGGCAGGCCGAGATCCGCGGAGAGCACGGCGCCGGAGATGTAGACGCCGTCCATGCCCTTGTCCTGGATGAGGCGGGCCGACAGCGGGTTGAACGCGCCGGGCAGGCGGAGCAGCTCGCCCGTCGCGAGCCGCTCGCGGAACGCGCGGCGCTTGGCCGCGGAGGTGAGGGTGGAGTGCAGCACTAGAGGAGTCCCTTCGGGGAGCCGGCGCCGTCGAGCAGCCCGGGTCGCGCGGTGACGGTGAGGCCGGCGAGCTCGTCGGCGGTGAGCTCGGGCAGGCGCTCGACGAGGGCGAGGAAGCGGTCGACCTCGCGATCCTCGAGCACGCCGTCGGCGAGCGTGCGGAGGTTCAGGACGTAGTCTGCGCGCGCGAACGGCCGGGCGCCGAGCGGGTGCGCGTCGGCGACGGCGATCTCGTCGACGATGGTCGAGCCGTCGGTCAGGCGGATCTCCACCCGGCCGCCGAACGCCTTCTCGGCCGGATCCATCGAGTGGTACCGGCGCGTCCACTCCGGGTCCTCGGTCGTGGTGACGCGGCGCCAGAGGTCCACCGTGTCGGCGCGGCCGGCGCGCTCGGGGGCGTACGAGTCGACGTGGTGCCACGCGCCGTCCTGCAGCGCGACGGTGAAGATGTACGGGATCGAGTGGTCGAGCGTCTCGCGGCTGGCGCGCGGGTCGTACTTCTGCGGGTCGTTCGCACCGGATCCGATCACCACGTGCGTGTGGTGCGACGAGTGGATGAGCACGCTGTCGATCGCGTCGGCATCCGCGAGCACCGGGTGGGTGTTGTGCAGGCGGCGGGCCAGGTCGATCCACGCCTGCGCCTGGTACTCGGCCGAGTGCTCCTTCGTGTAGGTGTCGAGGATCGCCCGCTTGGCCTCGCCGGGCGCGGGCAGCGGCACGTCGTAGGAGGCGTCTGGCCCGTCGAGGAGCCACGCGATGACGCCGTCCTCGCCCTCGTAGATGGGGGTCGGGCTGGTCTGGCCGCGCATCGCCCGGTCGATCGCCTCGACGGCCATCTTCCCGGCGAACGCGGGCGCGTGCGCCTTCCACGTGCTGATCGCGCCCTTGCGCGACTGCCGCGTGGCCGTGGTGGTGTGCAGGGCCTGGCCGATGGCCTGGAAGACCGTCTCCTGATCGAGGCCGAGGAGCGTGCCGATGCCGGCCGCGGCCGACGGGCCGAGGTGCGCGACGTGGTCGATCTTGTGCGCGTGCAGGCTGATGGCCTTCACGAGGTCGACCTGGATCTCGTAGCCGGTCGCGATGCCGCGGACCACGTCGGCGCCCGTGAGCGCGCGGCCGTCGGGCCGGCCGGCCGCGGCGGCGTGCTGCGCGGCGGCGAGGATCGGCGGGATGTTGTCGCCCGGGTGCGAGTACTCCGCGGCGAGGAACGTGTCGTGGTAGTCGAGCTCGCGCACGGCCACGCCGTTCGCCCAGGCCGCCCACTCGGCGCTGACGCGGGTGGCGGGATCCGCGCCCACGACGGTCGCGCCCGCGCCGCCCGTCGAC
>NZ_JAAVCB010000062.1:0-69575 GCF_014802555.1 Clavibacter sp.
CACCGCGCCGACGCGCTTGACCCCTTCATCGAGCACTACAACACTGAACGAATCCACTCAAGCCACGGGCTCACGCCCGCGGCCCGAGTGTCACCAACGTCATGACCCAGTACAGCTAGGTGAGCGGAGGCGCCCGGATTCTTTGCTACGCTTTCCAGGTTGCTCCACGTGATCCTCGATAGCTCAATTGGCAGAGCAGCCGGCTGTTAACCGGCAGGTTGTTGGTTCGAGTCCAACTCGGGGAGCGAAGGCCTCGCGGCTCCACCCGCGGGGCCTTTTACTTTGCCCGGCGCGCGGTGCGCGCGTCCCAGCCGGCGCAGTCTCCCGTGCGCGGCCCGGTGCCCCCGCCCTCAGTCCTCGAGGTGGTCGCGCCCCGGCAGCCAGGAGTTCCCGGGCACGCCCCAGCCGCTCTTGCGGATCACCTTCGCCACCGGCTTCCGGTGCTCGTGCGCGAGCCGGTCGGTGTAGAGCAGCCCGTCGAGGTGGTCGTACTCGTGCTGCAGGATCCGCGCGAACCAGCCGGCGGCCTCGATCTCGTACGGGCGGCCGTCGAGGTCGACCGCGCGGAGGATCGCCCGGTCGGCGCGCACCAGCGGGAAGCGCTCGCCCGGGAAGGACAGGCAGCCCTCCTCCTCGGTGTCCTCGTCGGCCTCGCGCACGGCGACGGGCGTGATGAAGAGGTCGGGGTTCACGGCGACGCCCCGCAGCGGCTCGCCGTCGTCGGTCTCGTAGGAGTACACGAACACGCGGAGCGGCACACCCACCTGCGGAGCCGCGAGGCCCACCCCGGGCGCCTCGTCCATGGTCTCGTACATGTCGGCCACGAGGCTGCGCAGGTCGTCGTCGAACGCCTGCACATCGCGGGCCGGGGCGTGCAGGACGGGGTCTCCGGTGATCCGGATGGGGAGGACGGCCATGCTGCCGATGATAGGCGGGCCGCCGGGTAGGGTCGGGGCGTGCCCTTCGACGCCAGCCCCGTTCTCCAGGCCGCTTCGTTGACCCCGTACCAGGCGCTCGGCATCCCCATCGCGCTCGTGGGCGCCGTGTTCCTGTCCCTGGGCGCGCAGCTGCAGTCGCAGGGCGTCGCGAAGATGGAGGCGCGCGGGAAGAAGAGCACGTCGGGCCTCAGCCTCCGCCAGCTCGGCGCGCTGCTCGGCCGCCCGTCGTGGGTCGCCGGCACCGTGATGCTCGGCCTCGCCATCGTGTTCCAGCTCGCGAGCCTGCGCCTCGCGCCGCTCATCGTCGTCCAGCCGCTCGGCGCGGTGGCGCTCGTGGTGACGGCGATCCTCAACTCCCGCGCCACGGGCAAGCGGCTCGACCTCAAGGCCAAGCGGGCGGTCGCCCTCTGCATCGGCGGCGTGGGCCTCTTCGTGGTCTTCGCGGCCGTCTTCGCCAAGGAGACGCCCATCCGCACGCCCGAGCTCATCACCATCCTGGTGATCCTCGCGATCGTGCTCGCGCTGCTGGGCGGCCTCTTCCTCTACTTCCGCCGGCACGTGCGCGCGATCTTCTACATCATCAGCGCGGGCGTGCTCTACGGCTTCGTGGCGACGCTCGCCAAGGTCGTCATCAACCGCCTGACGACGGGCGACTTCGATGTGCTGACCGCGGTCTGCATCGTGGCCCTCGTCGCCGCGACGCTGCTCGGCGCGTACTTCGTGCAGACGGCCTACTCGTCCGGCCCGCCCGACCTCGTCATCGCGGGCCTCACGGTGGTCGACCCGCTCGTGGCCGTCTGCATCGGCGTGACCGTCCTCGGCGAGGCCGCGGACGCGCCGCTGTACGCCGGCGTGGCCTTCCTCGTCGCGGGCGCGGTCGCCGTCACCGGGGTGTTCCAGCTCGCAAAGCACCACCCGCACGCCTCCTGACCCGGCCGACGACCGAGCAGCCGGCCGCCCGGCGGCGGCTGCCGTGACCCCGGTGCGCCGTCGGCCCGCCGCCGGGCCCGTGCGATACGTTGCTCTGCGACACCCGGCCCGCGCCGCACGGATCCACGTGACGCGCGCCGGACGCCGACACCACTGGAGAGACACTTCTTGCCGAACACCTCAGGGCAGACCCCGCGCGAGCCGATGACCTCCGGTCGCCCCCTGCGCATCCTCATCGGCGCGGACACCTTCCCGCCGGACGTAAATGGGGCCGCGCGCTTCGCCGAGCGGCTCGCGGGCGGCCTCGTCCGACGCGGCCACGAGGTGCACATCGTGGCCCCGGCGGCCAGCCGCAAGCACGGCACGTGGACCGAGATCCACGACGGCCAGGAGATGACGGCGCACCGCCTCCGCAGCTACCGCTGGTACCCGCACGACTGGCTGCGCTTCGCCCAGCCCTGGTCGGTCAACCGCGACTCCGCCCGCATCCTCGACGCGGTCCAGCCCGACGTGGTGCACTTCCAGTCGCACATCCTCACGGGCCGCGGCCTCAGCATCGAGGCCGAGAAGCGCGGCATCCGCATCATCGGCACCAACCACTTCATGCCGGAGAACATGCTCCAGCACACGCTGCTGCCGGTCGCGTGGCAGGACAAGGCCATCTCCATGGCGTGGAAGGCCGCGCGTCGGACGTTCGGCCGGGCCGAGGCCGTGACTACGCCCACGCGTCGCGCCGCGCAGTTCCTGGAGAAGTACACGGGCCTCCAGGGCGTCATCGCCATCTCCTGCGGCATCGACGCCGGCAACTACACGCCCGACTTCTCGCCGCGCACCCGGAACCGCATCGTGTTCGTCGGCCGGGTGACGGGGGAGAAGCACATCGACGTGCTGCTGCGCGCCTTCGCGATCCTGCCTGCATCGCTCGATGCCGAGCTCGAGATCGTCGGCGGCGGAGACCAGAAGACGGCGCTCGAGAAGCTCGCCGTCGATCTCCGCATCGCCGACCGCACGACCTTCGCGGGATACGTCACGGACGAGGAGCTGCGCCGCGCCTACACGCGCGCGACCGTGCTCGCGATGCCGAGCATCGCCGAGCTGCAGTCCATAGTGACGATGGAGGCGATGGCCTCCGCGCTGCCCGTCGTCGCCGCCGACGCCATGGCCCTCCCGCACCTCGTGCACGACGGCGAGAACGGCTACCTCTTCCGCCCCGGCGACGTCGACGACCTCGCGACGAAGCTGCAGCGGGTGCTCGAGCTGCCCGAGGAGGAGCTCCAGCGCATGAAGCGCGAGAGCCTCGCGGTGGTCGCCACGCACGACATCGAGCGCACGATCTCGACGTTCGAGAGCCTGTATCGTGGCGAGTCCGTAGACGCGCCGGTCACGGACGAGGCACGCGGACACGCGGACGGCTCCGGCTCCGTCTAGTCCGCTCGCCGCGGGGCGGTAGCTCAGCTGGTCAGAGCAGCGGACTCATAATCCGTCGGTCATGGGTTCAAGTCCCATCCGCCCTACTCCCGCATGGTCCCGCGTCCCGCGACGGCGTCGCGGGACCACGGCACCGAGCGCACCCCTCGGACTGGGGTCCGCCGTCGCCATAGCACGACGCCGTGCGGACCGCCACGGCGATGTCCCCTCGATTACCATGGGTATCGAAATCACCCCGGTCGCGGGGGCCCCGAGGGCGACCGACGACCGCCACCGGCCACCCGCCGACGAGGCGCCAGTGCGCGCGTCGGGCCCGCCGCCACCCGCGAGGACCTGATGACGAGCACGCGACCCACACGCACGAGCCGATCCACGACCGTCGCGCCGGAGGGATCCAGCACGAAGTCGTTCCGCGGCGACATCCAGGGCCTCCGCGCCCTCGCCGTCATCTCGGTCATCCTCGACCACCTGCTCGCCTGGCCGTCCGGCGGCTTCCTCGGCGTCGACGTTTTCTTCGTGATCTCGGGCTTCATCATCACGTCGCTCCTGCTGCGCCAGCACGACAAGCTCGGCCGCATCTCGTTCGCCGACTTCTACCGCAAGCGCGTCAAGCGCATCCTGCCGGCCTCGACGGCCGTCCTCCTCGTCACGGTGCTCGCGAGCTGGATGGTCTTCCTCTCCGGCCGCGCCTCGGCGATCGCGTGGGACAGCGTCGCCGCGTTCTTCTTCGTCGCCAACTGGCGCTTCGCCGCGACGGACACCGACTACTGGGCCGCGGACAGCGCCGTCTCGCCCGTCCAGCACTACTGGTCGCTCGGCGTGGAGGAGCAGTTCTACGTCGTCTGGCCGATCCTCCTCACGCTCGGCCTCGCGCTTTCGCTGCGCTTCCGGGGGCCGGGCCGATACCGCGGGATCCTCACCGCCATCCTCCTGATCGTCACCATCGGATCGTTCGCCTGGGCCATGGCCGACACCGCGGGCAACGCCGCCATCGCCTACTTCTCCACGCTCTCCCGCGCCTGGGAGCTAGGGATCGGGGCGCTCCTCGCCGTCGCCACGCCGCTGCTGCGCCGCATCCCGGACGCCGCGCGGCCGGTCATCGCGTGGGCCGGCCTCGCCGTCATCGCCTACGGGCTCTTCGCGCTGAGCAGCGCGTCGCCCATCCCCGCGCCCGGATCCGCGATCCCCGTCGTCGGCGCCGCGCTCGTGATCGCGGGCGGCACGGGCGGCGCGCAGCGCTTCCTCTGGCCGCTGACGAACCCGGTGTCGCGCTACCTCGGCGACATCTCGTACTCGCTCTACCTCTGGCACTTCCCCGTCATCGTGATCCTCGCGGCCGTCGCCGACACCGCGGACCTCGGCTACCCGGTGATCGTGCTCGTGCTCACCCTGGGCCTCTCGGTGCTCTCGTACCACGGCCTCGAGGACCCGATCCGCCGCTCGCACTGGCTGGAGCCGGGTGCCGCCGCACGCCGGAAGAAGCGGCGCGCGCGCCGCCGCCCGGGGTTGGGCGCGTCGACGGGCACGAAGGTCGCGGCCCTCGGCACGGCCGCGCTGCTGACGGTCACCTTCATCAGCCTCGCCGTCGTCCGGCAGCAGGAGATCCAGGAGGCGTCGCGCCTCGCGCCGGGTCCCGCCGCGTCCGGCGAGGAGGACCCGACAGACCCCGCCGTGCTCGCCGCCGGCGACCTCGGCGCGCTGCAGGGCCAGATCCGCGACGCCCTCGCCGCGACGAGCTGGCCCGCGCTCGACCCCGCGATCGACGGCCTCGAGAAGTCCGCCGTCCCCGTGGAGGACGGCCAGGGCTGCGGCCGCACCGACGTGGACAACCCCCGCTCCTGCTCCTTCGGCGACAGCCGGAAGCCCACGATCATGGTGCTCGGCGACTCGACGAGCATCACGCTGCTGCCCACCGTGCGCGCCATGTTCGAGGCGACGCACCACATCCGCGGCCTCACCTTCGCGGGCTGCGCCGTCATGGACGTCGAGTGGGACTTCCCGGACGCCTCCACCAAGAGCGGATGCCTGGACTTCCGCACGCAGGCCATCGCCGCCATCCAGGAGGAGAAGCCCGAGATCCTGTTCGTGAGCAACAGCTACGGACAGATCCTCAAGCTCGCGTCGAAGGCGACCGGCGACGACGCCGTGGCGGAGTGGTCCGAGGGCGTGCAGAGCACGGTCGGCCAGGTGCGCGACAGCGTCGGCAAGGTCGTGCTCGTCTCCTCTCCGCCCACCGGCCAGCCGCTCGAGACCTGCGCCACGAAGGTCTCGACGCCCGCCGACTGCCAGGCGTCGATCCCCGGCGCCTGGAAGGTGGGGGACCGCGCGCAGCAGGACGCGGCCACCGCGCTCGGCATCGCCTACCTCGACACCTCGTCTCTGTTCTGTTGGGAGGAGACCTGCCCGTCGTTCGTCGGCAGCACGCCGACGAAGCGCGACAGCGTGCACACCACCCCGCAGTACGCGGCCGTCATCACGCCGGCGTTCCGGCAGATGCTCGACGAGGCGCTGGCGGGCGTCCCGGCCTGATCCGCGACCGCCCGCGGGACGCATCCGCGGGACGCATCCGCGAGGCGGCGCACGACGACGGCCGCCGCGCGGATGCGCGACGGCCGTCGGTCCGAGCGGGAGCGCCTACTCCCGGAGCGTCTCGATGTGCTCCCGGTACCACGCGACCGTGGAGCGCAGGCCCTCGTCGAGGCCGATGGACGACGTCCACCCGGCGTCGGCGAGCTTCGACACGTCGAGCAGCTTCTGCGGCGTCCCGTCCGGCTTCGAGGTGTCCCACTCGGTGCGGCCCTCGTAGCCGACGACGCGCGCGATGGTCTCCGCGATCTCGCGGATCGTCACGTCGGTGCCCGTGCCCACGTTGACCTGCTCGGGCCCGTCGTAGTGCTCCAGCAGGTGGAGGCACGCGGCGGCCATGTCGTCGACGTGCAGGAACTCGCGGCGCGGCGTGCCCGTGCCCCAGTTCGTCACCGACTCCGCGCCGGACGCGCGCGCTTCGTCGTAGCGGCGGATGAGCGCCGGCAGCACGTGCGAGCCCTGCGGCGAGAAGTTGTCGCCCGGGCCGTACAGGTTCGTCGGCATGGCCGAGAGCCACGGCAGCCCGTACTGGCGCCGCACGGCCTGGATCTGCATGATGCCCGCGATCTTCGCGATCGCGTAGGCGTCGTTGGTGGGCTCGAGGTGACCCGTGAGCAGGCTGTCCTCGGTGATCGGCTGCGGCGCGAGCTTCGGGTAGATGCACGAGGAGCCGAGGAACAGCAGGCGGTCCACGCCGTGCGCGAGCGCGGCGTCGAGCACGTTGACCTGGATCCTCAGGTTGTCGCTGAGGAAGTCGACCGGGTAGGTGCTGTTGGCGAGGATCCCACCCACCTTCGCGGCCGCGAGCACCACGTGCACGGGCTCCTCGGCGGCGAAGAACGCGAACACGGCGTCGCGGTCCTTGAGGTCGAGCTCGGCCGAGGTGCGGCCGACGACGTCGGTGAAGCCCTCCGCCTCCAGCCTGCGGACGATCGCCGAGCCGACGAGGCCGCGGTGGCCGGCCACGTAGACGCGCGCCGATCGGTCGAGCGGCGCGGGCGTGAACGCGACGGCGTCGCGTTCGTCGGCGGCAGACGCGGGGGCCGCGCTCACGCCTCGACCGCGGTCGCGTCGGCCGTGCCCCAGCTCGCGAGCCGCACGGTGTCGATCCACGGACGCCCCTCGGCCTCGAGCGCGGCGATGTCCGCGTCGACCATGATCCGGGCGAGCATCGTGGTGTCGACCGTGGCCTTCCAGCCCAGCTTCTCGTGCGCCTTCGTGGCGTCGCCGACGAGCGCGTCCACCTCGGTGGGGCGGAGGTACCGCGGGTCGAACCGCACGTGGTCGGACCAGTCGAGGCCCGCGTGCGAGAACGCGGTCTCGAGGAAGTCGCGGACGGTGAAGTTGCCGCCGGTGGCGAGCACGAAGTCGTCGGGCTCGTCGGCCTGCAGCATCCGCCACATGCCCTCGACGTACTCGGCCGCGTAGCCCCAGTCGCGGATGCTGTCGAGGTTGCCGAGGTAGACGTGGTCCTGCTTGCCCGCCTTGATGGCGGCGACCGCGCGCGTGATCTTGCGCGTCACGAACGTCTCGCCGCGGCGCGGGGACTCGTGGTTGAACAGGATCCCGTTGACGGCGAACATGTCGTACGCCTCGCGGTAGTTCTTCGTGATCCAGAAGCTGTAGAGCTTCGCGGCGCCGTACGGCGAGCGCGGGTAGAACGGCGTGGTCTCGCTCTGCGGCGGGGGAGTGGCCCCGTACAGCTCGCTCGAGGAGGCCTGGTAGAAGCGGGTCTCGATGCCCGACAGGCGCACGGCCTCGAGCAGGCGGATCGTGCCGGTGCCTGTCGTGTCGGCGGTGTGCTCGGGCTCGTCGAACGAGACGCGCACGTGCGACTGGGCGGCGAGGTTGTAGACCTCGTCGGGCTGGATCTGCATCATCAGCGTCGTGAGGCGCGAGCCGTCGCTCAGGTCGCCGTAGTGGAGGAAGAGCTTCGCGCCGTCCTCGTGCGGGTCCTGGTACAGGTGGTCGATGCGCGACGTGTTGAACGTCGACGAGCGGCGGATGAGGCCGTGGACCTCGTAGCCCTTGGCGAGCAGAAGCTCCGCCAGGTACGAGCCGTCCTGCCCGGTGATGCCGGTGATGAAAGCCTTCTTGGCCATGGATCCCCCCAGATTCTCATGCGATGCGACGCGATGGCGGCGGGGCAGTCGCCCGGCGCGGCCGTCCGTCCGGTCGAATCTAACGTGACCGCGGCTCCCGGAGGCAATCGGGGTACGACGCCGCGCGGTCCGTTAACGACATCGAAACCTCGAGGCACCAGAATGGGCCCATGGGGGAATTGAGCACGACCGACGCTGCGCGCACGCAGACGGCGGACCTGGGGGGCCTCACGGTCTGCCTGGTCGGCATCAACTACTGGCCGGAGACCACGGGCATCGCGCCGTACACGACCGCGATGGCCGAGGCGCTCACCGACGCGGGGGCGTCGGTGCACGTGGTCACCGGGATACCGCACTACCCGCAGTGGAAGCTGCAGGACGAGCGGTACGCCGAGGGCAGGCGCTGGGAGGAGATGCGCGACGGCGTCCGCATCACCCGCGTCCGCCACACCATCCCGGAGACGCCGGACCTCGCGGGCCGGGCCAAGCTCGAGGCGAGCTTCCTGCGGGGCGCCCTCCGCGAGGTGCGCCGGGACACGAGCGAGGTCGTCATCGCGGTCACGCCGTCGCTCGCGGGGCTCGCCGCCGGCGCGCTCGGGCGGGGCCGCCGTCCGTTCGGCGTGCTGGTGCAGGACCTCACGGGCAACGCCGCGGGCGAGTCCGGAACAACAGGAGGCCGCGCCTCGCGCCTGATCGCGACGGGGGAGTACGCGCTCCTCCGCCGGGCCGACCGCATCGGCGTCATCACGCCCCGCTTCGGCGACCTGCTGATCCAGCAAGGCCTGCCCGACGCGGCCATCTCCGGGCTCCCGAACTTCACGCACATCAGGCCGGTGGACGTCTCCACCGCAGCGGCCCGCACCCGGCTCGGCTGGACGCGGGACGCGTTCACCGTCGTCCACACCGGCAACATGGGCATGAAGCAGGGGCTGGAGTCGGTCGTCGAGGCCGCCCGCCTCTCGGACGCGCGCGACCTCGGCATCGAGTTCGTGCTCGTGGGCGACGGCAACCAGCGGGCCGCCCTCGAGGCGCAGGGCGCGGGGATCCGCTCGCTCCGCTTCGTCCCGCCGCTCGACGGCGACGACTACCCGTACGCCCTGGCCGCGGCCGACGCGCTGCTGCTCAACGAGAAGCCCGGCGTGCGCGAGATGAGCATGCCGTCGAAGCTCACGTCGTACACGAGCAGCCGGCGCCCGATCATCGCCGCGGTGGAGGACGGCGGCATCACGGAGAGCGTCGTGCGCGAGCACGGGGCGGCCGCCATCATCCCGCCGGGCGATCCGGAGCGGCTGCTGCAGGCGGCGCAGGACCTCCGCTGCGACACCGACGCCGCCGAGGTCCTCACCACGGCTGCCCAGCGGATGTACCAGAACCGCTACTCGCCCGTCAGCGCCCACGCGAGGTACGTCCGCTTCGCGCAGTCGCTCTCCACCCTGGGGGCCGGGGTGCGCGCGTGACGGCGGCACCCGATCACTCGACCGACGTCCCGGTGATCGACCTGTCCCTCGCCCCCGGCGAGCACCAGGCGTGGGACCGCCCGAAGCGCACCGTCTACCTCTGGGCCGTGGTCGAGCTGCTCCTCGTCACGAACCCGTGGCAGATCAGCTCGTCGCTGCGCGTCCGCGCGCTCCGGGCGTTCGGCGCCGAGATCGGCGACGGCGTGGTGTTCCGGCCGCGCACGCGGGTGAAGTTCCCGTGGAAGCTGCGCATCGGCGACCGCTCCTGGATCGGCGAGGGCGTCTGGTTCCACAACCAGGACCACATCACGGTGGGCCACGACGTCGTCCTCTCGCAGGAGACGATGCTTACAACGGGCAGCCACGCGCACCGGCGCGACATGGCCCTCATCACGCGCCCCATCGTCATCGAGCCGGGCGCGTGGATCACGTCGCGCTGCCTGGTCCTCGGCGGCGCGCACGTGGGCCGCTCGGCGCTCGCCCGGCCGATGACCGTGGTCGCGGGTGACGTCCCCGCCGACGCGATCGTCTCGGGCGCGGACTGCGCCGTCGTCGGCTCGCGGTTCCGCGCATCGTGACCCGCCGACTGCGCATCGCCCACGTACTTCCCTTCGTCTCGGAGGACGGCGCGTTCGGCGGCCCGGTGGCCGTGGCCGTGGAGCAGTGCCGGGAGCTCGCGCGCCAGGGGCACGGTGTCGTGCTCGTCGTGGGGTGGGACGGCGAGGTGGACCTCGGGGTGGACGGCGTGGACGTTCGCCTCTTCCGCGCGCACGCGATCCCCGGCCTCGGGTTCAGCGGGCTGGTCTCCCCGGCGATGATCGCCGGGCTGCGCCGCCACGTACGTGAGTTCGACGTCGTCCACATCCACCTCGGCCGGCACCTGCTGGCCCTCGCCGCCGCCGAGGTCTGTCGACGCGCGGGCGTCCCCTACGTGCTGCAGACGCACGGAATGGTGACGGCCGACGCTCGCCCGAAGTCGCGGATCCTGGACGCCGTCGCGGTCCGCCGTGTGCTCGCGGGGGCTCGGGCCGTGCTGGCCCTCACGGATGCCGAGGAGGAGGCGCTCGGCGTCGTATCCCGGTCCGGCGCGCACGTCGTGCGGATCCGCAACGGCGTGGCGCCGGTGTCGGTCGAGCGGCATCGCGACCCCGACGCTGTCCCCGAGGTCTTGTTCCTCGCGCGGCTGCATCCCCGGAAGCGCGTGCTCGCGTTCGCCGAGATGGCGGCGCTCCTCCACGAACGAGGCTTGCGGGCGCGCTTCACCGTGATCGGCCCCGACGAGGGCGACCTCCCCGCGCTGACGGACTTCATCGCCGCGCGTCCTGGCCTGCCTCTGGTCCACGAGGGGAGCATCGCCCCCGGTGCCTCCAGCGAACGGCTCGCAGCGGCGGACGTCTACGTGCTCCCGAGCGTCCGCGAGGTGTTCCCGATGACGGTCCTCGAGTCCCTGGCCGTGGGGACGCCCGTCGTCCTCACCGACGACTGCGGCATATCGACGGAGCTCCGCGACGCGGGCGCGGCCCTCGTCACCGCCGGCGCACCGTCCGACCTCTCGGACGCGGTCGAGGCGATCCTCGGCGCGTCGACCCTCCGACGCTCGCTCTCCGAGGGCATGCGACGGAGCCTGGACCACGACTTCGGTATCGCGGCCGTCGTCTCGACCCTGCTGCCCGCCTATGCCGATCGGAGCACCCCATGACCGAGACGCCCTCACGTCGACCCGCCGTCGCACCTCCCCGGTCCTCCACCTCCGGGCCGATGGTGGCCGGCAGCGCGGCGTCGACGGCCAGCAGCCTCACCGCCACATTGCTGATCATCGCGTTCTGCGGCTTCGTTCCCCTCGCCGTGTTCGCCACCGTGCCGTACCCGACCGACCGTGCGGTCCCCCTCGAGGTGGCCGGGGCGCTGCTCATCCTGCTGATCAGCGGAACCCGCCTCGCGATCGTGATCGGCTCCGGTAGGCAGACGCTCTTCACCTTCGCGTTCTGGCTCTTCGCCTATGCGTTCATCGCCGTGCCCGCATTCGCGCAGATGCTCACCCGGCGTTTTCCGGGGACGACGCCGAACATCGAGGTCGAATACGACCTGACGGCGCTGGGGGTCGTCCTGGTGGGTCTCGGGGCCGCCATGTTCGGCGCGCTCATCGCGCGGAGGGTGCGTCCGCACCGGAGCGACCAGCAGATGCGCGCGGCCGCATTGCCACGATGGTCCTTATCCCGGAACCGCATCGTCATCCTTGCCGTGATCGGTTTCGCTGCCTGGGCATACTTCGTCGGACGGCTCGGCCCCGCGACGTTCTTCTCGAGCAGAGACGAGATGGCCGCAGCACGCAGCATGGCGTTCTCCGACCCGGCGACGTCCACCATCGTCGCCTCGGTCGCCACGCTTCCGCTCCTCGTCTGCGTGCACGCCATGACGCGCTTCCGTCGGGCTCAGCCTCGTGCGACGGGCACGGCCCGCGACTTCACCCTCATGCTGCCTGCTGCCCTCCTCGCGGTGCTCTTCGCCATCAACGTCGTCACATCATCGAGGTACCTGTTCGGAACGATGGCCTTCAGCCTGCTGGTCCTCTTCGGGGGCTTCGCCACCCGTCGGCGCGCGAGGCTCTCCATGGGCGCTCTCGTGTTCCTCCTCCTTGCGGCGTTCCCCCTCTTCTCGATCTTCCGACGTGCGACCGCGAGCACCACTTCCCAGCTCGGCGCCGCCGCGTTCGTCAACAGCGGGGACTATGACTCCTTCGCCCAGATCATCAACTCCGTTAACTACGTCGCCGACGAGGGGGTCCTCTGGGGCACGCAGCTGCTCGGGCCCTTCGTGTTCTGGGTGCCGCGCGCGGTGTGGCCGGACAAGCCCATCGACACCGGCGTGATGCTCGCCCAGTTCCGCGGGTACAACTTCGAGAACCTGTCCGCTCCGTTCTGGTCGGAAGCGTTCCTGAGCGGTGGGTGGGCAGGGGTTGTCGTGCTCTTCCTGCTCCTCGGCTATGTCCTCAAACGCGCCGACGCGCGGTCGGGAGCCTCGCTCGACAAGGCGGGGGTCTTCGGCATCACCACCGCGATCCTCTCCTTCTACATGCTCATCCTCCTGCGCGGCTCGCTGCTCCAGGCGACCAGCACGCTGGCGGTGATCCTCGTGAGCATCCTCGTGGTCGCCCGGCGGGACGCGATAAAACCGACAGCGGCCAGCGGGTCGGGTACCCGTCGGCCAATTTCCTGAGGTGTGCCCCTGAAGTCGATGGGCATGTGAGGCGATTTGTCCCGGGACCCGGACTAGCCAGGCGATGACGGCCCGCGGTGACGGTGGCACCATGGCCGTCTCCGATTCCCCGAGATGCCGGGATATCCGCAGCTGTCACGTGCACGGCAAAGTTGCAGGCGCCCCAGGCGGCGTCTCGCGGACGCGATGCTCTATGTCGGGTCTTAAAGGGTTCGACTCGAGATTCTTGAATGCACCTCGCCGCCGTACGCGATGCCAGCAGTGAGGCGCCGAGTATTTGGATACCGCCGGTCGACTTGGTCAACGAACGATGACCGGTGAGTCGGCCCGTCCCTGGGAACGGACGGCATCCCCTCGTCATGACGATCAGCAGCCGACGCGAGAATGCAGCACACGGTAGCCCAACTCTCCTCTGACGCACGGGGCATCGCAGATGCCATCGGGCCCTCTCGCAGGGCGACTCCGTTGACGCGCGCCCGCCCCTCGCGGGCGCGCTACGCCGTCTTAACAGGTGAGGCGAGCACGCCCACCGAGGCAAGGCGGGCGGCGAGCACGAACGTCGATCGGGGCCCTCCCCGTGACACGACGAGGTCCGACACACCCTCGTTGAGCAACGTTCGACGCCAGCGCCAGGGCTCCAGAAGGGCGCCGAGGCGGAGCCGCAGGGACCCGCGGGAATCCGTGACGCTGAACTGCCGGTGGATGATGACCGGTTGACCGCCCAGCGCAATCACGTCCTCGTACTGCTCGGAAGTCCTCACGAGGACGATGCCGAAACGCGAGACGCGCAAGCGCTCGTCTTCGTCACGGCCCCGGTCGATGTCCCACTCGGACGGGAGCGCGCGCGCGAGCACGTCACGCCGGGACGGAGCGAGATCGACGCGGCTCATGACAGCTTCCAATCGGCGGTCCAGGCGGAGATGGCCTCGGTCGGGAGCGCGATCTCCACCACCCTCCCTGGCGTCAAGGACGCCTCGATGTCGCGGAACGAGTTTCGCGAAGGAGCATGCAGCCCCACGGATCGGCTGATCTCCCGCGCGCGGTTGTCGATGGCGAGGATGAGGCTCGGAACCCCTCGCTGCATGGCTCGGATGCCCCCGTGTAACCGGAGGCCGACATACGCCGTCCCTGGCTCGTCCAGCGCGGCGTCGAAGGCCGACAGCGACGCGTCGACGAAGGACGCACCCGGGCCGACAAGCTGTTCAATGTACCGACGGTCGCCCGGTCCCTGCGGCCAGAAGAGCACCTCGAACCGCTCCGCCAGCAGGTCCACCAGGCGCTTGTCGGCGAGAGGGTCCTGGTTGTAGTCGGTCAGCGTGACGATCACGCGCTCCTGCTCCGCAGGCAGGGTCTGGGTGTCGACGTCCCACAGCGTCGGGCAGGAGAGATGGACGGCTGAGATCCCGGCCGCCTGCAGCCGACGGGCGGAGTACTCGTCGCGTACCGCCCAGGTGCGGCCGCCCGAGAGGGCGCGCATCCACCGGGCCGAGACGGGATCGATGCCCGCGAGCTGGTACTGCCACCAGCCGGCGCCGAACACGGTGAGCTTGCCCTTCGTCAGCTGGATGTCGTCACGCGGCCACTCCCAGCTGGTGCGGAAGCGCATGTGGTCCGACAGGAGGTTGGTCCCGCAGACCACCACCTCGTCGGCCTTGCGGAGCGCGTCCCGCGACGTGTCCGTGAGTGGCCCGTGCATCGGGATGACGGTGACGTCCCCGTGGCGGTCACCGAGCCGTCCGATGAACTGCCGGTTCACGGCGTCCGAGATGATCTGATCTCCGAGATTGGTCGATGCCATCCCCGGATCCACTACGACGACTGTCATTCAATTCCCCCCTATTGATGCTTCTAATTTATTGCATGCCGTCGGTATTCGTCGACCGCGCGCCTGCCGACGGCATCCCACGTCCCGACGGACGACGCCCACGAGCGGGCCCTCCGGCCCAGCTCCCAGTCGCCGTCGACGCGCTCGAGCGCCGACGCCAGCTCGCCCTCCGCTGCCACCAGGTCGACGACGCCGAGGATCCCCTCATCCCCGAGCTCGTCAGCGGCGTGGATCGAGCGCGATATGAGACTCGGGACGCCCGCCGCCAGGGCCTCGAGCAACATGATGCTGCACGACTCCCAGCGAGACGGGTGGATGTAGGCGCGACAGGTGGTCAGCAACTCGTTCTTCTCCGTCCCCCCGACGTGGCTCCGCAGCTCGACGGACCCCGTCAGCCCCTGAGCCGCGACCGACGCCGCGATGCGCGCGCGCCCGCCCCGGAAGTCCGGTCCCGCGAGGACCAGGCGGGGGCGCGGCTCGGGGAGCCGCGCCCATGCGTCCACCAGGTTGTCGAGGCCCTTGTGCAGGACGTCGAAACGCCCGATCCACAGGAAATGGTCGCCGCCGCCGCGCCACGCCTCGCCATCGGGCACGGGATCCGCGCCGTTCGGGACGGTCACGAAGCAGGAGATGCGTGGCTCGATCGCGCGGACGACGTCCTGCTCTCCGGCGTAGAACACGTGCACGGCATCGGCCATGCGCAGGACCAGCCGGTCCAGGTGCCGGCGCAGGCCGAGCACGTCCCTCTGGTTCTCCACGATCTGACGCTCGTAGACGCCGTGCGGCATCACCACAAGGCGGGCACCACAGAGCTTCGCCACCAGCGCGGCCACGACGTTGCTCAGAACCCAGCCCTCGTGGATCACCAGCAGGTCGCCGAGCCGCAGCTCGCGGAGCAGCCCCAGGGGCACGTACGACCCACGACCGCGTCCGAGGTGGGCGATCGACCGCGTGAGCGGCGACGGTTGCCGATGGCCACGGCCAGCTGGTGGCTCCGCGCAGAGGATCCGCGCGTCCCAGCCGGCGTCCGCCGCGGCGCGGGCCCAATGGTCGATCGAGTCGGTGACGCCGGAAGGGTGCTCTAGGTATCGGGCGTAGTAGTGGTGGATGCGGGTCATGCGCACGGGTCTCCTCCGGCGGTTGGTTCGGTGGGACGACGGGTGATGGGCGGGCGGGCCGCCCTGGATCAGGAGTTCGACTCGCGTCGGATGATGAACATCAGGAGCCGGAAGAACAGCACGACAGCCTGGACGGCGTAGGACGCCGCGAGCCCCAGCGCGGCCCCCACGGCACCCATCGTCAGGGCGCCCAGCGCCACGCCCAGGAGGCAGGCGATCGTGCTGACCACCGCGGTGCCGGCGACGAAGTGCTTGCGTCCGACGGCGAGCAGCAGGGTCGAGAGCAGGCTGGCCGCGGACGCGAATACGAGGCCGACACAGGTGATCTGCAGGGCCACGATGGCACCGCTGTACTCAGGGCCGAGGAACACGGGGACGGCCCAAGGGACGACGACCGCCCCACCGCCGTACAGCAGGGCGAAGCCGGCCGTGGCCGCGACGACTAGCTTGAGGAGTCCGCCGATGTTCGACGAGTCGCGCTTGGATGCGGCCGGCAGCAAGATCGTCGCGAGCGAGTTGGGCAGGATCCGCAGGGGGTTGGTGAGACGAGCGGACGCCGCGTAGAAGCCGGCCTGTGCCTGCCCCGCCACGATGCTGGTGATCGCGACGTCGAGGTTGCGCGCCTGGCTGGCCACCGAGTCAATCCAGTACGGATACGACATCCGGACCAGTGCGCGGACCGTGGCCGGGGTCCCGGGCACGAGCCGCTTCGCGACGAACACGTGCGCGAACAGCCAGGAGAGCAAGGCGCCCACAGCGAAGCCGACTGCCAGTGCGAGCACCGGCTCCATCGGTGAGAAGCGCGTGAGCAAGACGAAGATCACGAGGCTACCCAAGCGGCGCAGTACTAGGTTCGTGACATTGATCCAGGAGTCGCCGTCGGCCAACACGACCCCGAGCCAAGCGTCGGCGTTGCGCTCCGCCGCCGCCCACACCGCGAACGGGAGCAGCAGCCAGTAGTCCGGGTCCACGGTCATGGCGAGCAGGATGCCCATCACGAGGAGTAAGAGCGACATCGCGAGCGAAAGCACGTTGTTGAGCTTGAGCGCCCTGGTGACGATCCCGTCGCGGGCGTCGCGGGCGCGCTCGCGCACGATGAGACTGGGGAGGCCCAGATCGAGGAGGGTCTGCGGGATGGTGATCACGCCGTAGGCCGCCGAGAAGAAACCGAACTCGGCGGGCGAGACCTCCCGCACGAGGAGGAGCATCGTCGCGGCTTGGATCAGCGCCGCGAGGATCTTGCCGCCGGACACCCACGCGAACTGCAAGCCGATGCGGTCCCGCCGACCGCCTCCGGGGGGCGGGGCGGCTCCCTCGTCGCCGGCGATGTGCGGGCCCCTGTCCTCGATCGTCTCGCTCCCGCTCAATACGCCCCCTCACGCTGCAGCACAGCCCGCGCCGTCTTCCACAGGATGACGAGATCCCCGACGATCGACCAGTTCTCCACGTAGTAGAGGTCGAGCCGCACGCTGTCCTCCCACGACAGGTTCGACCGGCCGCTCACCTGCCAGAGCCCCGTGATGCCCGGCTTCACGAGGAATCGACGGTGCACCTTCGTCTCGTAGGCCTCCACCTCGCGGGCGAGCGGCGGGCGCGGGCCCACGAGCGACATGCTGCCGTTGAGGACGTTCACGAGCTGCATCAGCTCGTCGAGGCTGTAGCGGCGGAGGAAGCGCCCGATCGGGGTGACCCGCGGGTCGTCCTTCATCTTGAAGAGCACCGAGTTGCCCGCGTCGCGCGACTGCTTCTCGAGCTCGAGCAGACGGGCTTCCGCGTCCGTGACCATCGTGCGGAACTTCAGCATCTGGAACGGGCGACCGTTGATCCCGACCCGCTCCTGCCGGAAGAGCACGGGCCCCGGCGTGCTGAGCCGGATGGTGATGGCGATGGCGAGGAACAGGGGGGAGGCGACGACGAGGATCAGCGTGCTCGCCACGATGTCGAACGCCCGCTTCGCGAAGAGCTTGGTGCCCTCGTAGCGGGGGGTCTCCACGTGGATGAGGGGCAGGCCCGCGACCGGGCGGGTGTGGATGCGGGGACCGCCGATGTCGGTGAGGCTCGGTGCCACCACCAGGTGCTGGCGTCCGGGTTCCAGCGACCAGCTGAGCTCGCGGATCCGCTCCGGGGACAGCTCGTCGTTGCTGGCGATGACGATGGTGTCGGCGTCGACCGCGCGCATGGCGGCCTGCAGGTCGTCGAGCTTGCCGAGCACGGGGATCCCGGTGCCGGGCAGCGTGGCCGCGATGACGCCCGAGGGGATGCACGCCCCGACCACGTGGTAGCCGGCGTAGGGCTGGCGGGCGAGCTCGCGGGCAAGGAAGCCCGTGGACGCCTCGGATCCGATCAGCAGCACGCGGGACGAGTAGCGGCCCTTGGCGCGCTGCACGTTCAGCCACTGCCGCCACATCCAGCGGCTGAGCACGAGCGTCACGAGTCCGAGCGGCAGCGCGATGATGATGTAGCCGCGCGCGAAGTCGATGCGGCCGAGGAAGGCCACGATGGCCAGCAGCCCGAACAGCCGCACGGTGGCGTCGAGGATCAGCCGGTACTCCTGCGGCCCCGTGCCCAGCACGCGGTAGCCGCGGGTGCCGTACAGCCCGAGCGCGACCATCCAGCTCGCGATGATCACGAGCGAGATGAGCGAGTAGCTCACGGCGACGCCCTCGTAGTCGCCGTTGAAGGCGACGTCGGAGGTCTCGAAGCCGAACCACGCGATCTGGACGCCGAAGACGACCCAGACGAGGACGAGGAGGTCGGTGACGACGAGGCCGATCGCGTAGGTGCGGCGCCAGTCGTGCGCCCGCAGGCCGTCCGCCTCGGTGAGCGGGCCGGCGTCCGCGCGCACCCCCTTCGCGGCCCTGTCCGTCATGCTCCGTCGCGTGCCGGTCTCCCGTGCGTCCGCGTCGTGCGTGGCCTTCTGTTCGATCATCGTCCCCCCAAGCCGATGGTGCATCCCCCTGAGGCGCCGTCGGCTCTTGGGATCGAGACTACAGGCGTTGCCGGCGATGCTCGGTGGCGCGTCCGTGATCGGCCCCGCAGGGCGACCGTCGGGGGACAGGAGGGGACCAGGCGGATCAGATCCGCGTCCAGGTGCCCCCGTCGCGGCGGGTGATGCTGGCCCGGGGGATCTCGACGAGCTCGGCGGCACGACCCCGGACCGCGCCCGCGATGCGCTCGGCCGCCGCGTCGTCGTCGGCGGTGAAGCGCACCGTGAGCCGGGGTTCGCCGCGGACGACCTGGATGTCGTTCGCCTCGAGGGTGGCGATCCGGGCGGCCTCGTCGTCGGCGGCCGGGAGGACGGCGGCGGGATGGGCGCCCGGTCGGAGCGCGCCGACGGTCATGGTGATGCGATAGGAGGGCACGGTCCATGGTCTCGCACGCGGAGGCGCGCCTTAAATGGAGAACGGCCCCGACCACATGGTCGGAGCCGTTCTCGGAAGCTCAGCGTGCTGCGCTCACCAGGGGCGAGCGGGTGGCATTAGAGCGGGCGGATGTTCTCAGCCTGGGGGCCCTTGGGGCCCTGGGCGACCTCGAACTCGACCTTCTGGTTCTCGTCGAGCGACTTGTAGCCGCCCGTCGCGATCGCGGAGTAGTGAGCGAACACATCCGCGGTTCCGTTGTCGGGAGCGATGAAGCCGAAGCCCTTTTCAGCGTTGAACCACTTGACGGTGCCTGTTGCCATGACGATATTTCCTTCAAAAAGAGATGCATCGATCCCGGGACCCGGGACCGCGGGTCGCCTACCCTCGTGACCCCTCCGGCGGACCGGGCGGATCGTGAGAACCTGACGACTTGTGTCCAACCCTAGCGGGTGAAACCGCGTGAGCGGGGGATGCAGGCAGATTCTCCTGCGGTGTTTCCCTCCGTGACGCCATTAGAGGGGGGCGGCGAGGAGCGCGGGCGGCGGCCGGACGTCGGACGCGCGCGCGATGATGAGGGCATGCACATCCTGGTCGCGCGGACGCCTTCCGGCGTGCGACTCGTCGACCTCGACGCGACCGGGACCGTCACGGCCACGCGCGACGTCCCCTCCGCCGAGTGGCCGGCGGTCGCCGCCGCGCGCGAGCGCACCGACCCGGCACCGCGCTGGGTCTGGGACGACACCGCCGTCTGGGCGCGCACGCTGATCGCCGCGGGTGTCCGCGTCGCCCGCTGCCACGACCTCCGGCTCAGCCACGCGATCCTCCGGCTCTCCACGCAGACGGCCGACAGCGCTCTCGCCCGGCTGCCGGCTGGCCCGTGGGACGCGGCCGCGCCGGCCGAGCGGGAGCCCTCGGCAAGCGCCACGCTCTTCGACGACCTCGACGCGTCCGATGGTCGCTCGCCGGACGAGCTGGTGGCCGAGCTCCGCCTGCAGCTCGAGGCGATCGCGGGCAGCGCCGAGTCCGGCCGGCTGCGCCTCCTGCTCGCGGCGGAGTCGGCAGGGGCCCTCGTGGCCGCGGAGATGTCCGCCGACGGGCTGCCGTGGGACACCGCCGTCCACGACGCGCTCCTGGTCGACCTGCTCGGCGGACGGCCCGCGCACAGCGGCGCGCCTCCCGCGCTCCTGCGGCTCGCGGCGCGGATCCGGGAGATCCTCGCCGCCCCCGACCTCAACGTGGACAGCCCGCCCGACGTCCTGCGCGCGCTGCGTCGCGCCGGCGTCGACGCCTCGAGCACCCGGCAGTGGGAGCTGCAGGAGATCGACCACCCCGTCATCGCGCCGCTGCTGGAGCACAAGAAGCTGTCGCGCCTCCTCACCGCCAACGGGTGGACGTGGATGGAGACGTGGATCCGCGACGGCCGCTTCCACCCCGAGTACGTGCCCGGTGGCGTCGTCACCGGACGCTGGGCCGCCAGCGGCGGCGGGGCCCTGCAGCTGCCCCGGCAGATCCGCTCCGCCGTCCGCGCGGATCCGGGCTGGAGGCTGGTCGTCGCCGACGCGGCGCAGCTCGAGCCGCGCGTGCTCGCCGCGCTGTCGGAGGACCGCGCCATGGCCGACGCGGGTCGCGGCACCGACCTCTACCAGGGCCTCGTCGACGCGGGCGTCGTGGACACCCGCGCGCACGCCAAGGTCGCGATGCTCGGCGCGATGTACGGCGCGACCTCCGGCGAGAGCGGCCGCCTGATGCCGCGTCTCGTCCGGGCGTACCCGCGGGCCACGGGCTACGTGGAGCGCGCGGCGCGGGCCGGCGAGAGCGGGGGCGTCGTGAGCACCCGGCTCGGCCGCTCCTCGCCGCCGCCCGGCGACGCGTGGGTCGACGTGCAGCAGATCGGCCGCGCGGGCGAGGCGTCCCCGTCGGACGCCGCCCGCGCCCGCACGTCCGCCCGCGACCAGGGCCGCTTCACCCGCAACTTCGTCGTCCAGGGCAGCGCCGCCGAGTGGGCGCTGTGCTGGCTCGCCGGGCTCCGGCGCCGACTGGCCGCGCTCGAGCGGCCGGGGTCACGCCCGCACCTGGTCTTCTTCCTGCACGACGAGGTCATGGTGCACACGCCGGACGACCGCGTCGACGAGGTGCGGGCTGCGGTCGCCGACGCCGCCGCGGAGGCCGGACGCCTGCTGTTCGGCGATGCGCCGGTCGACTTCCCCGTGACGATCGCGGTCGTCGACGACTACGCGCAGGCCAAGTGAGCCGCGCCCGGACATGACGACGCCCGGCCCCTCAGGGGACCGGGCGTCGCGGTGTCATGGGGGAGGGATCAGCCGCCGGAGGCCACGTCGCCCTTGTGGTCGTCGCCCTCGCTCGTGTTGCTGCCGGAGCCGTCGGGGGTCGACTCGTCCGAGCCGCTCTCCGTCGTGACCGAGGAGGAGGCCTCGGTGTGCTCCTCGGCGTGCGTCGTCGTGCCGTCGTCGTCGGTCGCGGTGCTCTCGTGATCTGTGCTCATGGTCCGACCGTACGCTCGCCGTGCACCACGGGGAACCCCGGTCGGCGGACACGCGGCAGACTTGGCCGGGACCCCGATGGCCGCGAGGATGGGACCATGACCGATCCCGCCACCGTCGCGCCCGCTCCCGCTCCCGCTCCCACCGATCCGGCGGAGGTCCTCGCCGTCTACCGTTCGCGGCGTGAGCAGATGGTGGTCATGCCCCAGGGCAACCTGGCCCTCGTCAACACGCAGTGGATCTCCCACGACGCCGCACCGCAGCCCGTCTACGGCATACCCGGCACGTGGTCGCCCCTCGAGCCCGGCGTCTCCGGCCTCCGGGTCCAGGCGACCGCGGCGGACGGCCTCCGCGTCGACGGCGTGCTCGTCGACGGCGAGGCGATCGTGCGCGGCCGCGACGATCCGCAGCCCTCGTCCGTCGTCGCCAGCGACACCGTCTCGGCGTTCGTGATCGCGAACGAGGAGGGCACGTACGCGCTCCGCGTCTGGGACGCCGAGTCCGACGCGATCCGCGACTTCGGCGGCATCGACGCGTTCCCGTACTCCGAGGAGTGGGTCGTGAAGGCCGACTTCACGCCCATCGAGGGGGGCCGCGCGATGGGCTTCGAGCACCTCAAGGACGACGGAGCGACGAAGGACAAGGTCGTGCCCGGCGAGATCACCTTCACGAAGGACGGCGTCGACTACGAGCTGGCCGCCTTCCGCGAGGGACGCGCCCTCCTGCTGGTCTTCTCCGACGCCACGAGCGGCGAGTCGACGTACGGCGTGGGCCGGTTCCTCATGGTCGCGCCGTCGCCCGACGGCACGATCACGCTGGACTTCAACCGCGCCTACCTGCCCCCGTGCGCCTTCAGCTACAACTTCAACTGCCCGATGCCGCCCAAGCAGAACCGCTTCGCCGTCCCCATCGAGGCGGGGGAGAAGAACGTGCTCGCTCAGGGCGGCGGCCTGCTGCACTAGGTCAGTCGGCGGATCCACCGGGAGGCCGGGCGGGACGGCCGCGACGGGGCGCCGTGCCGAGACCAACGGGCCGTGCGCCCGTCGCCCGTGCCTCGCCGATCCGGCGCTCCGCCGCGTCGAGGAACGCGAGGCGGGCACGCACCTGAGCCTCCTGCGCATCCACGGCGAGGAGCCGCGCGATCACGACGTCGTCGCCGACCGCCTCCAGCTCGGACCGCGCACGCGCGAGTTCGGCCGCCGCGGCGCGCGAGCTCTCCCGGTGGATGCGCACGACCTCGGCTGCGTCGGCCCCGGGCAGCGACAGCGCGAGGGCGACCTTGACCAGCAGCTCGTCGCGCGGCCCGACGGTGCCGACGCTCGCCGCGAGCCAGGCCTCGACCTCCGCGGTACCCGCCCGGGTGATCGTGTACGGCACGTGCCCTGCGTCGTCGGTGGCGCCCTTGACAACGAGCCCGTCGCGCTCGAGCCGGTCGAGCGTGTTGTAGATCTGGCCGACGTTGAGCGGGGCAGCGGTGCCCGTGCGTCGCGAGAACTCCGTCCGCAGCTGGTAGCCGTAGCAGGTGCCCTCCGTGAGCACGGCGAGGAGCGCGTGCCGTACCGACATGCCCGCCTCGCCTCCCGGCCCGGCGGGCCGACACCTGGAGCATAGGCATTCCCGGCATGCATCCCGGTCGGACCCGCCGTGGCCTCGGAAGCCGACGTCGCGACCTGCTGCGGCGCGTCGCGACCCGCATGTTGCCCGCGCACAGGATCACCCGTCATGATGGGACCCGTCGGCGCTCGCGCCGGCCGCACCGGCAGGTGTGGAGCTCGTCCATCGCACGCAGATCGTTGGGGAAGACGCATCTGATCGGATGGAGGAGACCCATGGAAGCACCCGTCGCCAACTCAAGACCGGCTCGAGGAGTGCTCTACGTGCACTCCTCCCCTCGCGCGCTCTGCCCCCATGTCGAATGGGCCGCCGGTCGTGCGCTCGGTCACGCCGTGAACTTCACGTGGGACCCGCAGCCGGTGCTGAACGGTGCCATGCGCGCCGAGTACTACTGGGAGGGCCCGGAGGGCTCGGGCGCTGCCATCGCCAGCGGGCTCCGCGGCTGGGAGCACCTCCGCTACGAGGTCACCGAGGACGCCGGCCCCGGCCGCGACGGCGGTCGTTGGATGCACACGCCCGACCTCGGCGTCTTCTTCGCGCAGACCGACACGGCCGGCAACACCGTCATCCCGGAGGACCGCATCCGGTACGCGCTCGACGTCGCCGGCTCCAACACGCTGGAGCTGCACCGCGAGCTGCGCCTCGCCATGGGCCAGGCCTGGGACGACGAGCTCGAGGCGTTCCGCCACGCGAGCGACTTCAGCCCGGTCGTCTGGCTGCACAAGGTCGGCTGACCCGGGAACGACGCCCGGCGCGCGGCTCCTCCCCGCACGCCGCACGACGAGAGGCCCCGACCATCATGTCGGGGCCTCTCGTCGTGCGTGCCGCTAGACGCTGCGGAACGCGATGACGGCGTTGTGCCCGCCGAAGCCGAACGAGTTGCTGATCGCGAGCAGGTCGGCGTTCCCCAGCGAGCGGGGCGACGTGACCACGTCGAGCGCGATGTCCGGGTCCTGCTCCGTGAGGTTGATCGTCGGGGGAGCGGTGCGCTCCGCCAGCGCCTTCACGGTGAAGACGGCCTCGATGGCACCCGCGCCGCCGAGGAGGTGGCCCGTGGACGCCTTCGTGGCGCTCACGGGGATGCCGTGCACGGCGGCGCCGAACACGCGCTCGAGCGCCTTGTACTCGGCGATGTCGCCGACGGGCGTGCTCGTCGCGTGCACGTTGATGTGCGAGACGTCCGAACGCGAGTAGCCGGCGCCCTCGACGCTCTGGATCATGGCGCGCGCCGCAGCCGTGCCCTCGGGGTCCGGGGCCGTGATGTGGAACGCGTCGCTGGTCACCGCGCCGCCCACGAGCTCGGCGTAGATGCGGGCACCCCGGGCCTTCGCGTGCTCCTCGGTCTCGAGGACGAGCGCCGCACCTCCCTCGCCGAGCACGAAGCCGTCGCGCGCGATGTCGTACGGGCGCGAGGCGCGCTGCGGGTCGTCGTTGCGCTTCGACAGCGCCTGCATCGCGGCGAACGACGCGATGGGGAGCGGGTGGATGGACGCCTCGGAACCGCCGGCGACGATGATGTCGGCGCGTCCCGCCTGGAGGTGCTCGTACGCGCTGGCGATGGACTCGGTGCTGGACGCGCAGGCCGAGACGACGGTCTGGATGCCGGCGCGTGCACCGAGGTCCATGCCGACCGCTGCGGCGGGCCCGTTGGGCATGAGCATGGGGACGGTCATGGGCAGGACCCGGCGAGGGCCCTTCTCGCGGAGCGTGTCCCAGGCGTCGAGGAGCGTCCAGACGCCGCCGATGCCGGTCGCCCAGTCCACGGCGAAGCGCAGCGGGTCGACCTCGGGGGATCCGGCGTCGGCCCACGCCTCACGCGCGGCCGTGAGCGCGAACTGGCTGGACGGGTCGAGGCGCTTGGTCTCGATCCGCTGCATCACCTTGGAGGACGGCACCTTGGCCTGCCCGGCGAAGGTGACGGGGATCTCCCACTTGGCGACCCAGTCCTGCTCGAGCGTGCTGATGCCCGACTCGCCGCGGAGGAGCGCCTGCCAGGTGTCCTCGGCTGTGCCGCCGAGCGGAGACGTCGCACCGATGCCGGTGACGACGATCTTCTTGGGGGTGGTCATGCGTGGCGTCTCCTCGACGTCGGGAACAGGGGAGGGAGATGGCCGGCCCCGTGAGCGGGACCGGCCATGCTCCGCGCGGTCAGGACTGCGCGTTGGTGATGAAGGTGACCGCGTCGCCGACGGTCTTGAGGTTCTTGACTTCCTCGTCGGGGATCTTGACGTCGAACTTCTCCTCGGCGTTGACGACGATCGTCATCATCGAGATCGAGTCGATGTCCAGGTCGTCGGTGAACGACTTGTCCATCTCGACGGTGTCGGTGGCGATCCCGGTCTCGTCGTTGACGAGCTCGGCCAGGCCGGCCAGGACTTCTTCGGTGGACAGTGCCATGTGTATCTCCTCGTGGTTCGTGATGACCGGAACAGCTTATGGGGCGGTGGGGCTCAGGGCAGGACGACGACCTGCGCGCCGAAGACGAGTCCCGCGCCGAACCCGATCTGGAGGGCGAGGCCGCCGGAGAGCGACGGGTCCTCCTCGAGCAGGCGGTGGGTGGCGAGCGGGATCGACGCGGCGGAGGTGTTGCCCGTGGTGGCGATGTCGCGCGCGATGGCGACGGACTCGGGGAGGCCCAACTGCTTCGCGAACTCGTCGACGATGCGCATGTTGGCCTGGTGCGGGATGAAGGCGGCGAGCTGCTCCGGGGCGACGCCGGCACGGTCGAGCGCCTCCTTGGCGACCTTGACCATCTCCCAGACGGCCCACCGGAAGACCTTCTGACCGTCCTGGCGGAGCGTCGGCCACGCAGATCCGTCGCGCATGCTCTTCAGGGTGCCGGTCATGCCGACGGCGTCCCAGTTCGAGCCGTCGGATCCCCAGACCGTCGGCGAGATGCCGGGGGTGTCGCTCGGGCCGACGATCGCGGCGCCGGCGCCGTCGCCGAGCAGGAACGAGATGGAGCGGTCGGTCGGATCGACGATGTCGGACAGCTTCTCGGCGCCGACCACGAGGACGTATTCCGCGAGGCCCGACCGGATGAAGGAGTCGGCCTGCGCGATGCCGTAGGTGTATCCGGCGCACGCGGCCGAGATGTCGTAGGCGGGCGCGGGGTTCGCGCCGATGCGGTCGGCGAGGAGCGCCGCCATCGACGGCGTCTGCACGGTGTTGCTCACGGTGCTGACGAGGACGATGCCGATCTGCTCCGGACGGATGCCCGCCTTCGCGATGGCCTCGAGCGACGCCGTGGTCGCGAGGTCGACCGCGTCGACGTCCGCGCCGGCGCGCTTGCGCGTGATGATGCCGGTGCGCTGGCGGATCCACTCGTCCGAGGAGTCGATCGGGCCGACGAGGTCGTCGTTCGGGACGTCGAGCTCGCCGCGCGCGGCACCGAGCCCCCAGATGCGGGTGAAGCGCTCGACCACGGGCGCGGTCTGGATGGTGGGGCGGGGCTGGTCGGTCATGGGTGCCTGTTCGGTGTCGGTGAGGCGGGATCAGGCGTGCGCATCGAGCATGTCGATGGCCGCCGGGAGGTCGTCAGGGGTGGAGAGCGCGAGCGTCGGAAGGCCCTTGAGCCCGCGCTTGGCGAGGCCGGTGAGCGCGCCGGCGGGAGCCACCTCGATGAGGCCGGTGACGCCCGCGGCGGCGAACGCCTCCATGCAGAGGTCCCAGCGGACCGGGCTCGCCACCTGGCCCACGACGAGGTCGAGGTACGCGGCACCGGACTCGACGCGGCTGCCGTCGCGGTTGGTCCAGAAGGGGAAGCGCGGGTCACGGGGCGCGAGCGGGGCGACGGCCGCGCGCAGGGCGTCGACCGCGGGAGCCATGTGGTGCGTGTGGAACGCGCCCGCGACCTGGAGGGGGATGACGCGCGTGCCGCGGAGGGGCTCGGCCTGGAGCGCGGCGAGGGCCTCGGGAGCGCCGGCGACGACGATCTGGCCACCGCCGTTGAAGTTGGCCGGCTCGAGGTCCAGCTCGGCGAGGCGCGCGAGGACGGCGTCCTGGTCGCCGCCGACGACGGCGCTCATGCCCGTTCGGGTGATCGCGGCGGCCTCGGCCATCGCGTCGCCGCGGGTGCGCACGACGCGCATCGCCTCGTCGTCCGTCAGGATCCCCGCGCCAGCCGCAGCCGTGATCTCGCCGACCGAGTGGCCCGCGATGCCGGCCACGTACGCGTCCCGGCCGTCCGCGAGGAGCGCGTGCAGGGCGACGATCCCCGCCGCCACGATGAGCGGCTGCGCGACCGCGGTGTCGCGGATCGTGTCGGCGTCGGACGTGGTGCCGTGGGTGACGAGGTCGAGTCCCGCCGCCGCGCCCAGCTCGCCCAGCCGCCGCGCGTGCTCCGGGTGCTCGAGCCAGGGGGAGAGGAATCCGGGCTTCTGGGAGCCCTGGCCCGGGCAGACGACGATGATCATCCGTCCATCCTCCCGTCCTGAGGAGGGCGGGCCGGAGTCGGCCTCCTACAGAGGATCCGCCAGGACGTTGTTCCGATGCCACACGAGATGCCCGTCACCGCGCCGCCTGGCGCTTGGGCCGCGCGCGACCGGAGGCCTGCTGCTTGGGGACCGTGGTACCGGCCTCCGCGATGCTGCCGATGATGAGCGCGGCCTGGAGGATGAGCGCCTCGCGGGCGCCCGTCGCGTCCCAGCCGATGACGTCGGAGACGCGCTTCAGCCGGTAGCGCACCGTGTTGGGGTGCACGAACAGCTCGCGCGCGGTCGCCTCGAGGGACCGGCCGGTGTCGAGGTAGCACCACAGCGTGGCCAGCAGCTCGGTCGAGTGCGCCTGGAGCGGCTTGTAGATCCGGTTGATGAGCGTCGACCGGGCCAGCGGGTCGCCGGCGAGGGCGCGCTCCGGCAGGAGGTCGTCCGCGAGCGTCAGCCGCGGGGCATTGCGCCACGACCGGGCGACGGCGAACCCGGCGAGTGCCGCCCGCGCGCTGCGCGACGCCTCCACCAGGCTCGGCACCTCGTGGCCGAGGACGAGGTGGCCCGCGCCGAACCCCGGCTCCAGCTGCGTCGCGATCTCGAGGAAGGACACGGGGGGCGCCTCCGCCGCGGCGGCCTCAGGGTCGACGACCGCGGGGGACGCCCGTCCGATGACGAGGACCAGGCGGCTGCCCTGGACCCCGATGAGCACGTCCGCCTCCAGGTGCCGCGCCGTGCGGCGCAGCTGGTCGACGTCGAGCACCGCGGGCGCCGTGCCGACGAGCACGGACACCTCACCGTGGCCGTGCCAGCCGAGCGCGGCGATCCGCGACGGCAGCTCGTCGTCGTACTCGCCGGAGAGGATGCTGTCGACGACGAGCGCCTCCAGCCGGGCGTCCCACAGGCCACGGGCCTCGGCGGCACGCGCGTAGACGTCCGCCGCGGCGAACGCGATCTCGCGGGAGTACAGCAGGATCGCGTCGCGGACCGTGCGGTGCCGGTCGCGGACGCGGTCCTCCACGACCTCCACCGTGACGCGGATGAGCTGCAGCGTCTGCTGGAGGCTCACCGAGCGCAGGAGCTCGCGGGGCGCGGCGCCGAACACGTCGGCCGCAATCCAGGGGGTCGAGTCAGGATCGTCGTACCAGTGGATGAACGACGTGATGCCGGCCTGCGCGACGAGACCGACGGCGGACCGCCGCCCCGGCGGCATGTCGCCGTACCAGGGCAGCGTGTCCTCCAGCCGCTTGAGAGTCGCGCTCGCGAGCTCCCCCGAGAGGGACCGGAGCCACGTCAGCGTCTCCGCCTTCGTCTCCCCGGTCTCCACGTCGGTGTCGTGCCTGTCGCTCGGTGTCACGTCAGGTCGGCGCAGCTCACGCCTCGCCGCCGGCCGATCCGGTGGTGCCGGCGTTCACGTCGAGCAGGCGGTACTTGTCGATCGCCCACTTCGGCGCGTCCTGGTCGACCTTCCCCTGCTTCGCGAGGCGCTGCAGCGTCTTCACGACCATCGACGGACCGTCGATCGCGAAGAAGCGGCGGGCCGCCGGACGCGTGTCCGAGAAGCCGAAGCCGTCGGCGCCGAGCGTCGAGTAGTCGCCGGGGACGAACTGGCGGATCTGGTCGGGCACCGCATGCGAGAAGTCGGTGACCGCGACGAACGGGCCCTCGGCGTGGCGCAGCTTCTCCTCCAGGTACGGGACCCGGGTCTCGGAGTGCGGGTGGAGCATGTTGTGCTCCTCCGCGGCCAGGCCGTCGCGGCGCAGCTCGCCCCACGACGTGACGGACCAGACGTCGGCGGACACGCCCCAGTCGTCGGCCAGCAGCTGCTGTGCCTCGAGGGCCCACGGGACCGCGACGCCGGACGCCATGAGCTGCGCCTTCGGGCCGTCGACCCAGCCGTCCTTGAGCTTGTAGACGCCGCGGACGATGCCGTCCACGTCGACGCCCTCGGGCTCGCTCGGGTGGATGATCGGCTCGTTGTAGACCGTCAGGTAGTACATGACGTTCGGGTCCTCGTGCTGCCCGCCGTACATGCGCTCGAGGCCAGACCGCACAACGTGGCCGATCTCGTAGGCGTACGCCGGGTCGTAGGCGACGATCGCGGGATTCGTCTGCGCGAGGACGAGCGAGTGCCCGTCCGCGTGCTGGAGGCCCTCGCCGGTGAGCGTGGTGCGTCCCGCGGTGGCGCCGATGAGGAAGCCGCGCGCCATCTGGTCGCCCGCCGCCCAGATCGCGTCGCCCGTGCGCTGGAACCCGAACATCGAGTAGAAGACGTAGATCGGGATGAGCGGCTCGCCCTGCGTCGAGTACGTGGTGCCGAGGTTGGTGAACGCCGCCAGGGCGCCCGCCTCGTTGATGCCCACGTGCACGATCTGGCCCCGCGGGCTCTCCTTGTAGGAGAGCAGCAGCTCGCGGTCGACCGACGTGTAGTGCTGGCCGTTCGGGTTGTAGATCTTCGCCGTCGGGAAGAAGGCGTCGATGCCGAACGTGCGGGCCTCGTCCGGGATGATCGGGACGACGCGGTTGCCGAAGTCCTTCGAGCGGATGAGGTCCTTCAGCAGCCGGACGAACGCCATGGTCGTGGCGATCTCCTGCGTGCCGGAGCCCTTCTTGGAGATGCGGTACGCGGAGTCGTCCGGCAGCGTGATCGCCGTGTGCTTCGTGCGGCGCTCGGGCGAGTAGCCGCCGAGCGCGCGACGGCGCTCCTGCATGTACTGGATGGCCTCGTCGTTCTGACCGGGGTGGTAGTACGGCGGCAGGTACGGGTTCTTTTCGAGCTGCGCGTCCGTGATCGGCACGCGCAGCTCGTCGCGGAACTGCTTTAGGTTGTCGAGCGTGAGCTTCTTCATCTGGTGGGTCGCGTTGCGCCCCTCGAAGCTCGGGCCGAGACCGTAGCCCTTGACGGTCTTCGCGAGGATCACCGTGGGCTGACCGGTGTGCTCGCTCGCCGCCTTGAACGCCGCGTAGACCTTGCGGTAGTCGTGGCCACCGCGCTTGAGGTTCCAGATCTGGTCGTCGGTGTAGCCCTCGACGAGCTTCGCGGTGCGCTCGTCGCGCCCGAAGAAGTTCTCGCGAATGTAGGCGCCGCTCTCGGCCTTGTAGGTCTGGTAGTCGCCGTCGGGCGTGCGGTTCATCAGGTCGAGGAGCGCCCCCTCGGTGTCGCGGGCGAGCAGGTCGTCCCACTCGCGGCCCCAGACCACCTTGATGACGTTCCAGCCGGCACCGCGGAAGAAGCTCTCGAGTTCCTGGATGATCTTGCCGTTGCCGCGGACGGGGCCGTCGAGCCGCTGCAGGTTGCAGTTGATGACGAAGTTGAGATTGTCGAGCTTCTCGTTCGCTGCGACCTGGAGCTGGCCGCGGCTCTCGACCTCGTCCATCTCGCCGTCGCCGAGGAAGGCCCAGACCTGCTGGTCTGACGCGTCCTTGATCCCGCGGTTGGTGAGGTACTTGTTCGCCTGCGCCTGGTAGATCGCGTTGATCGGTCCGAGGCCCATCGAGACCGTGGGGAACTGCCAGAACTCCGGCATGAGCCGCGGGTGCGGGTACGAGGAGAGCCCGCCGCCCTCGTGGCTCTTCTCCTGGCGGAAGCCGTCGAGCTGGTGCTCGCTCAGGCGTCCCTCGAGGAAGGCGCGGGCGTAGGTGCCGGGGGAGGCGTGACCCTGCACGAAGACCTGGTCGCCGCCGCCCGGGTGGTCCTGGCCGCGGAAGAAGTGGTTGTAGCCGACCTCGTACAGGGCGGCCGAGGACGCGTACGTGGCGATGTGCCCGCCGACCGCGATGCCGGGGCGCTGTGCCCGGTGCACCGTGACGGCCGCGTTCCACCGGATCCACGCGCGGTAGCGGCGCTCAAGGTCCTCGTCGCCGGGGAAGTCGGGCTCGTTCTCCGGGGCGATGGTGTTGATGTAGTCCGTGGTCGGGACCATCGGCACACCCAGGTGCAGCTCCTTCGAGCGCTTGAGGAGGCTGAGCATGACGTCGCGCGCGCGACCCCGGCCCTGCGTCTCGACGAGCCCGTCGAGGGACTCGTTCCATTCGGCGGTCTCTTCCGGATCCTGATCGGTGTGGTTCACCGAGTACGGATCCTGGTCGTTGACAGTCACCCTCGACCTCTTCCTGTGGTGTGCAGACATCGTCTTCGGTGCCACGGGGCTCGAAGGGTGCGAGACCGCGCGTACGCCGAGGGCCAGCCTACCCATGCCGACCGACGGTCACGGACGACGGGCACGGTGCTCTGCGCGGGCGTCTCCCGCGTCGGCGCTGGACTTCGCGGGTGCCGGGCGTAGTGTGGCTCCTCGTGCCAGACAGGGGACATCTGTCGGCACGGAAGGATCCGCACCCCATGGCCCTGGCCAACGACACACAGGCTCCCGACTTCGAGCTCGCCAACCAGTTCGGCGAGCGGGTCCGGTTGAGCGAGTACCGCGGGCACCGCGCGGTCGCCCTCGTCTTCTTCCCCCTGGCCTTCTCCGGTACGTGCACCGGCGAGATGTGCCAGCTGGAGGAGAACCTCGGCCTCTTCGCCGACAGCCGCGTGGAGCTCATCGGCATCAGCGTCGACAGCAAGCACACGCTGCGCGCGTGGGCCGAGCAGCAGGGCATCGACTTCCAGCTGCTCGCCGACTTCTGGCCCCACGGCCAGGTGGCAAAGGAGTACGGCGTCTTCCTGGAGGGGAAGGGCTTCGCGAACCGCGCGACCTTCCTCATCGACACGCGCGGCATCATCCGCGGCAGCTTCATCACGGCACCCGGCGAGGCGCGCGAGCTCGAGGCGTACCGCACCGCCATCCGCGACCTGGCGCTCGTCCCGGCCTGATCGGCCCGGCGCCGACCGGCCCGGTCAGCTGAGGATGTTGACGGCCCGGGCGATCACGAGCGCGAGGATCACGAAGCCGGCGAACGCCTCGAGCGCCATGAGCGCCTTGGCGCGGTGGGACAGCGGCATGACGTCGGTGGGGCTGTAGGCCATCGAGTTCGTGAGCGAGAAGTACGCATAGTCGACGAAGCCCGGGACCCAGTCCGCGTGCTCCGACGAGCGGCGCGCGACCTCGGACACGGCGCCCGAGTCCTCGTCCTGCGGGAAGCGGAAGTCGGCCGGCGCGAGCGCGGCGCGAGCGTGGGTCCGGCGCGCCACGGGCCCGCCTCGATCGAGCTCCCAGAAGACGAGCGCGAAGGCGAGCAGGTTCGTCGCCCACACCTGCAGGGCCGTGAGCAGCAGCTCCGGTCCCGCCTCGGAGGCGTCGACCAGCGCAACGACCAGCACGACGAGGCTCACCTGGTTGGCGACCACGAGCAGACCGCCGAGCGCGAGGCCCAGGCCGCGCGACCACGGGGTCTCGCGGACGAAGCGACGCGGGTTCAGCGCGAGCAGCGGCACGAGCAGGCCGACGGCGATCACCGCCACCGTGATGCGGAGGCCCGTCGGGACCGCGGTGGGCGCGATCGCGTAGAGGACGACGGCGACGACGAGCCCGACGGCGGCGGGCCACCGGGGCTCCGCGACGGTCCGGCGGGAGGGATGGATGGGCACGGGGGAGAGGCTACGGCGCGCGCCCGGGATGCGGCCGGGACGCGCCGATGCGGTCGGCTAGCATGGCCGGGCGCCCGGCGAGCGGGCGCTGGGGCCCTTAGCTCAGTTGGTAGAGCGCCACGTTTACACCGTGGATGTCGTCGGTTCGAGCCCGGCAGGGCCCACCGCGAACGGGCGGTCACGTCCCGGACGATGCCGGACGCTCTGCGGCACGGGATCAGAGCCGGGTGCCGAGCCCCCGGACCAGCAGGTCGATCCCGAACGCGAAGTCGCCGGTGGGATCCTCCTCGCCGTCCCGGGCGGTCAGCAGGCCGAGGCGGTCGAGCTGGACGCGCTGCTGCTCGTGCACCACATGGCCGAGCACGAAGTGCAGGATCGCCGATGCCGCGCGAGCGCAGTCGGCCTCCCCGAGACCGCCGGCGGCGACGGCCGCGGACAGCGTGTCGCGGGCCGCCGACGCGCCGAGCCCCATCGCGGTGGTGCTGGCCACGACCTCCGCGCCGTCGCGGTGGGCGAGGAGCGCCGCCCGCAGGGTCGCCGCGGCGATCCGGACCCGCTCCCGCCAGTCCGGATGCCGAGGGGACCGACCCGTCGTCGCGGCCTGGGCCTCCGCGACGATGCGGTCGGCCAGCTCCGCGAGGAGGCTCTGCTTGTCCGGGAAGTGCCAGTAGAGGGCGCTCGGCTGCACGTCGAGGGCGGCGGCGAGGCGGCGCATCGTGAAGTCGGGGAGGCCGTGCTCGTCGAGGATCCGCAGGGCCGTGCGGGCGACGTCGTCACGCGTGTGCCGCCCCGTCGCATGCGCCCGTGCCATGCGCCCAATATAGTGAACGCCGTTCAGGTGGACGTCGTCCAGGTGGACGTCGTCCACGTCGGTGCCGGCCGCATCACGCAGAAGGAAGCCCATGCCCCCCTCCCGTTCCCTGCCCCGCAGCGCCGACCGTCGCACGCCCCTCGACGCCACCGACCTCGCTCGGGTCGCCGTGCTCGCCGCGGTCGTCGCAGTCCTCGGGCTCCCCGGGAGCATCAGCGTGCTCGGGGGCGTCCCCATCACCGCCCAGACGCTCGGCGTCATGCTCGCCGGAGCCGTCCTCGGGGCCCGCCTCGGTGCGCTCGCCCTGGCCGTCCTGCTCGCGCTCGTCGCGGTGGGGCTGCCGCTCCTCTCCGGCGGGACCGGCGGTCTCGGCGTCTTCCTCGGACCCTCCGGCGGCTACCTCGTGGGCTGGGTCCTCGGGGCCGCAGCGGTCGGGTGGATCGTGCACCTCGGCGGTCGGCGGCCTACCGCCGTGCGCACCGCGGTGGCCATGGTGGTCGGCGGGATCGTCGTCATCTACGCGGTCGGGATCCCCGTGCAGAGCCTCGTGACGCGCCTGCCGCTGACCGAGACCGCGTTCACCAGCCTCGTCTTCCTCCCGGGCGACCTCGTCAAGGCGGCCATCGCCACGGCCATCGTGATGACGCTGGTGCGCGGCTACCCCCGTGCCTTCCGTCGCGCGTCCGGCTGGAGGCCGGCACGGGAGGACGCGGTCTCGGCGCCCGTACGGTGACCGCGGCCGAGGGGATCGACCCGCACCTGCGCCTCGCCGGTGTCGACGTGCGCCTCGGGGACGTCGATGCGCTCCGGGACGTCACGCTCGACGTGGGCGCGCGCACCCTCGCCGTCATCGGCGAGAACGGCTCGGGCAAGAGCACGTTCGCCCGGTTGGTCGGGGGCCTCGTCGCGCGCACGACGGGGGAGGCGCGCGTGCTGGGCATCGATCCCGACCGCGGATCCCGCGAGCTGAGACGACGCGTGGCCCTCGTCTTCAGCAACCCGGACGCCCAGATCGTCATGCCCACCGTGGCCGAGGACGTCGCCTTCTCCCTGCGGCCGGAGCGCCTGTCCCGCGCCGAGTCGGACGCGCGGGTCGCCGAGGCCCTCCGTCGACTCGGGATCCAGCACCTCGCCGACCGCTCGTCGCACGAGCTGTCCGGCGGGCAGAAGCAGCTGCTCGCCTTGGCGGGCGCCTTCGTCCGGCGACCGGAGCTGGTCGTCGCCGACGAGCCCACGGCGTACCTCGACGCCCGGAACGCCCGCCGCGTCGCCGACCACCTGTTCGAGGACGGCCACCGGCTCGTGCTCGTCACCCATGACCTCGCCGCCGCCGCCCGGTGCGACGCCGCCGTCCTCTTCGCCGGCGGCCGCCTGGTCCGCACGGGCGCACCGGCCGCCGTCATCGCCGAGTACGAGGCGATGCTCGGGTGACGCCCGCCGACCCGCGACGTCCCGGCCGCCTCGAGCGCATGCCGGCCGGACCCGAGCTGGTCCTGCTCATGGTCGTCGTGCTCGGCGTCTCGGTACTGCCCTCCACGTGGTGGGGCGCGGGCATCGCGGTCCCCGTGCCGGTCATCGCGTACGCGGCCGCGCAGCTCGGCGACGGCTGCATGGGCCTCCGACGCCTCGCAGGACAGGTGAGGGCCGTGCGGTGGGTGATGCTCTTCACGCTCGTCAGCCAGATCGTCCTGCTCGGGCCGGAGCCCGCGGTGGCGAACACCGCGCGCGTCACGGCGGCGATCACCGTGGCCGGCCTGCTCGTCCTCACGACCTCCATGACCGCTCTCCTCGACAGCATCGAGCGCGGGCTGGTCCCGCTGCGGCGGCTCGGCGTCGACACGGAGCGGATCGCGCTGCTCCTCACGGTCACCGCCGGCACCGTGCCGGTCCTCGGACGCCTGGCGGGGGACGTCCGGGAGGCCCAGCGGGCGCGGGGAGCACGCCCGGGCCTCCGCACCTTCGTCGTCCCCTTTCTCGTCGTCGCCCTCAAGCACGCGGACCAGCTCGGCGACGCGCTCACCGCCCGCGGGGTCAGATGAGAGGCCGAGCGGCAGCGGCCCGATCGCGATGTCCGCGGGCAGCGCGGGCCGGGTCGCCGCGGGCGTGTCGCGGTAGCATCCACCCATGAGCTCCGACACGGCCGACGACGCCGCCGCCTGGTCGGTCGTCGACGCCGCGACGCACGGGTCGAGCGAACGACGCGGATCGGCCCAGCGGAGCCTCTGGCCCCTCGAGCCCCTCGTCCCGTCGCCGGGCATCGCGTCCGACGTGCCGGAGGACGACGACGCCCCTCGCCGCGGCACCCGCCGACGCTGATCCGCGCGCGGCCCGTGGCGGGCCGCAGTCGCCCCTTCGTTACGATGGCCAGGTGATCCCCACCCTCGCCGACGTCGTCCGGGTCGTCGAGGACGCGTGGCCGCCCGCCGGCGCCTCCGAGTGGGACGCCTCCGGCCTCGTCTCAGGCGATCCGCGCCGATCGGTCCGCCGCATCCATCTCGCCGTCGACGCCGTGCGGGCGACGGTGGACGAGGCCGTCGCCGCCGACGCCGACCTGCTCCTCGTGCACCACCCGCTGCTCCTCCGCGGCGTCACCACCGTCGCCGAGACCGGCTACAAGGGGGCGCTCCTCGCCGACCTGATCCGGGCCGGCTGCGCCCTGCACGCATCCCACACCACGGCCGACGTCGTCGAGGACGGCACATCGGGACGTCTCGCCGCCCTCCTCGGACTCGTGCCCGGGACGATCCGACCGCTCGATCCAGCCCCGGGCGGCGTGCTGGGCATCGGCCGCGTCGGCGACCTGCCCGCGCCGACGACGCTCGGCCGACTCGCCGGGGAGCTGGCGCGGATCCTGCCGCCCACGGCGACGGGGATCCGCGTCGCCGGGCCCTACGACGCGCCGGTCACCCGCGTGGCCCTCTGCGGGGGAGCCGGGGACTCGCTGCTCGCCGCGCCCGAGGTGGTCACCGCCGACGTCTACATCACGTCCGACCTCCGGCACCACCCGGCCAGCGAGGCGCGCGAGTCCGCCGCCCTCCACGGCGGCACGCCGTACCTCATCGACACCTCCCACTGGGCGAGCGAGTGGCTGTGGCTCGACCAGGCCGCGGACACGCTGCGATCGGCGCTGCCCGAGGTCGAGGTCACCGTCAGCGACATCCGCACCGACCCCTGGGACTTCGCCGTCATGCAGTGACCGGCAGCCGCGCGGACCGGTCCGCGCATCCACGACACGCATCGCGTGCCCGCCTATGCAGGCGGAGCAGCACCACGAGAGGGAGAGCATGAAAGCCGATCCGAGCATCCAGAAGGAGCTCCTCGACCTGCAGGAGATCGACACCCGGCTCACGCACCTCACGCGCCAGCTCGCGCAGCTCCCGCAGCTGAAGGAGGTCGACGCGCTGCAGCGGGAGATGGAGCTCGTCCGCCGTCGGCTCGGGGAGCGGACCGGCGTCGTCGAGGATGCCCGGACGGAGCTCGCCCGCATCGAGTCCGACGTCGCCGTCGTGCAGGCCCGGATGGACCGCGATCGCACGCGAATCGAGGCGGGCGGCAGCTCCAAGGACGTCCAGGCGCTGGAGCGCGAGCTGGAGTCGCTGCTGCGCCGCCGCGACACGCTCGAGGAGGTGCAGCTCGAGGTCATGCAGCGGCTCGAGGAGGCCCAGGCCGCGCAGGCCGAGGTCGTGGTCGAACGCGACGCCCTCGCCGAGCGCCTCGCCGCCGTGGAGGCGGAGCGCGACGCCGCCGCCGTGGAGCTGCGGGTCCAGGCCGAGCAGGCGAAGAAGGACCGGGACGCGCTCGCCCCGCGGTTCCCCGAGGACCTCCTCGCCCTCTACGAGAAGCAGCGTGCGCGGTACGGCGTCGGCGCCGCGATGCTGCACCGCGGCATCTCCCTCGGCAGCAACATCGCCCTGCACCAGAGCGACCTGGACGCGCTGCGCAAGCGCGCGCCCGACGACGTGGTGATCGATCCCGAGAGCAACGCGATCCTCGTGCGCACGGACGAGTCCGGCCTCTAGCGGGAGCGCCGGCGGGGAGCGCCTGCCCTAGACTCGTCCCCGCGGATGGGTCGGCAAGACGGTCGCGCCGCGGAGGATCCCGAGAGGGGGAGACCGCGTCGAGGAACGTCCGGGCTCCGCAGAGCAGGGCGGTGGGTAACACCCACCCGGGGCGACCCGCGAGACAGTGCAACAGAGAGCAGACCGCCCGTCGCGGAAGCGGCGGGTGAGGGTGAAACGGCGGTGTAAGAGACCACCAGCGGCCCGAGTGATCGGGTCGGCTATGCAAACCTCGCCCGGAGCAAGGTCGAACAGGGGACGCACAGGCTGCTCGTCCAGTCCCCGGGTAGACCGCTGGAGGGCTGCGGTGACGCAGCTCCGAGATAGATGGCCGTCCATGGTGCCGCGAGGCACCGGGACAGAACCCGGCGTATCAGCCGGCCCATCCGCATCCCGCGCATCACGACGGAGCGGCCGGATCCCTTGTGGATCCGGCCGCTCGGTCGTGCGGCGTGCGCCGCCGGTCAGTCCTCGGGCTTCGTCTTGTCGACGAGGTCGAACGCCGGCGCGTGCGTGACGGCGCCCGCCGCGTGCGCGGCCAGGGCCGCCGCGCCCATGATCCCGGCGTTGTTGCGCAGCTCCGCGGGCACGATGGGCGTGCGCAGGCGCAGCAGCGGCAGGAAGTGCTTGTGGTTCTTGGAGACGCCGCCGCCGACGATGAACAGCTCCGGCCACATCAGCTTCTCGAGCTGGCCGTAGTACACCTGCAGCCGCGCGGCCCAGCGCTTCCAGTTGAGGTGCGCGCGCTCCTTGGCGGCGTACGACGCGCGGCGCTCGAAGTCGCGCCGGCCCGCGACGTCCATGTGGCCGAGCTCGGCGTTCGGGATGAGGACGCCGTCGTGGATCAGGGCCGTGCCGATGCCCGTGCCGAGCGTCGTCATGATGACGAGACCGCGCACGTCCTTGGCGGCGCCGTAGCGGGCCTCCGCGTAGCCGGCCGCATCCGCGTCGTTGACGAACGTGATCCCGAGGCCCAGGCGCTCCTCGAAGAGCTTCTCGGCCTCGAGGCCGATCCAGCTGGGGGAGACGTTGGCGGCCGACATCGTCGTCCCGTGGACGATGGCCGCGGGGAAGCACACCCCGAGCGGCGTGCCGGCGGGGACCTCGCCGAGCGCGTCGATGATCTGCTCCACGGTCGCGACGATGTCGTCCGGCTCGCCCCCCTGGGGCGTGGGCAGCTTGACGCGCTCGCTGCACAGCTCGCCGGTCGCGACGTCCACGATGGCGCCCTTGATGCCGGTCCCGCCGATGTCGATGCCGATTGCCGTCGTCGCGTCGTCGCTCATGGAAGCGACCCTACCGGCTCGCCCGACCCGACCCGGCCTCCGGGCGCGGGGCGGACGGGCCTAGCATCGGCAGCATGAGCGACAGCGACGAGCAGTACTGGTACGACGACCGCACGGGCGAGGTGGAGAAGGGGATGCTGTCCCCGGCAGCCCACCGGATCGGCCCGTTCGCCACGGCGGAGGAGGCGGCGAAGGCGCCGCAGCGGCTGCGCGAGCGCGCCGAGAAGTGGGCCGCGGAGGAACGCGACGACGACTGATCCTCCGGGTCAGTCGGAGTAGCTCTCCGCCGCTGAGGGGAAGTCGCCGGACAGGACGTCATCGCGGTAGCGGGTCGCCGCGTCCAGCAGCACGGCGCGCATGTCCGCGTAGCGACGGACGAAGCGCGGCACGCGGCCCGAGGTGAGCCCGGCGAAGTCGGTCCACACGAGGATCTGGCCGTCGGTGCCGTTCCCCGCGCCGATCCCGATGGTGGGGATGCGCAGCTCCTCGGTCACGCGCCGCGCGACCTGCTCGGGCACCATCTCGAGCACCACGGCGAAGGCGCCCGCGTCCTCGACGGCGTGCGCGTCGGCCAGAAGCGCCTCGGCGGCGTCGCCGCGTCCCTGGATGATGTGGCCGCCGAGCCCGTGCTCGCTCTGCGGCGTGAACCCGATGTGCCCCATCACCGGGATTCCCGACGAGACGACGCGCCGGATCTGCTCGGCGCTCCGCACGCCGCCCTCGAGCTTCACGGCGTGGGCGCGGGCCTCCTTCATGAAGCGCACCGAGGTGGCGAGCGCCTGGTCCGGCCCGGACTCGTAGGAGCCGAACGGCAGGTCGGCGACCACGAGGGCCCGGGCGGCAGACGACGCGACGGCGCGCGCGAGCGGGATCAGCTCGTCCACCGTGACGGGCACGGTCGTGTCGTAGCCGAGCACGGTGTTGCCGGCCGAGTCGCCGACGAGCAGGAAGTCGATGCCGGCCTCGTCGAAGACGCCGGCGGTGAGCATGTCGTAGCTGGTGAGCCCGGTGATCCTGATGCCCTGCTCCTTGGCCCGGGCGAAGTGCCGGATCCGCACCCGCTTGGGCGGACCGGCGGGCTCGGTCGAGAGGCGGGCGGGTTCGGGCGGGGTGACGGCAGCGTCGGGGCTCTGCATGCCCCGGAGTCTACGGCGGGCCCCGCGCGCGCTCGGTCCGACCCCTGGTCAGCCGGTAGGTTGGACTCCGACGAGAGGGTGGTGGATGGACAAGCAGCGTGACTTCGTCCTGCGGACGATCGAGGAGCGCGGGATCAAGTTCGTGCGCCTTTGGTTCACCGACGTGACCGGCACCCTGAAGTCGGTGGCGATCGCCCCGGCCGAGGTCGAGGGCGCGTTCGCGGAGGGCCTCGGGTTCGACGGCTCGGCCATCGAGGGCCTCACCCGCTCGTACGAGGCCGACATGCTGGCCCACCCGGATCCGACGACGTTCCAGATCCTCCCGTGGCGCGGCGAGATCGACCCGACCGCGCGCATGTTCTGCGACATCTCGACGCCCGACGGGCAGCCGGCCATCGCGGATCCCCGCAACGTCCTGAAGCGCACCCTGGAGAAGGCGGCCGACCGCGGCTTCACCTTCTACACGCACCCCGAGATCGAGTTCTACCTGCTCGAGTCCAGCGAGTTCGGCGTCGACGGTCCGGAGCCCGTGGACGCGGCCGGCTACTTCGACAACGTCCCCGGCGGCACCGCGCACGACTTCCGCCGCCGTTCCGTCCGCATGCTGGAGGACCTCGGCATCTCGGTCGAGTTCAGTCACCACGAGGCGGGCCCCGGCCAGAACGAGATCGACCTCCGGTACGCAGACGCGCTCACTACCGCGGACAACATCATGACGTTCCGCACGGTCATCAAGGAGGTGGCCATCGAGCAGGGCGTCTACGCGACGTTCATGCCGAAGCCCCTCGCGGCGCACCCCGGCAGCGGCATGCACACGCACATGTCGCTCTTCGAGGGCGACGTCAACGCGTTCTACGCGTCCGGCGCCGAGTACCAGCTGTCCACCATCGGCCGGCAGTTCATCGCGGGCCTGCTCCGGCACGCTCCCGAGATCACGGCCGTCACGAACCAGTTCGTGAACTCCTACAAGCGGCTCTGGGGCGGCGGCGAGGCGCCGAGCTTCGTCACCTGGGGCCACAACAACCGGTCCGCGCTCGTGCGCGTTCCGCTGTACAAGCCCAACAAGGGCAACAGCTCGCGCGTCGAATACCGCGCCATCGACTCCGCGGCCAACCCGTACCTCTCGTTCTCGCTCATGCTGGCCGCCGGGCTCAAGGGCATCGAGGAGGGCTACGAGCTCCCCGCCGAGGCCGAGGACAACGTCTGGACGCTGAGCGACGCCGAGCGACGCGCCCTCGGCTACGCCCCGCTCCCGTCGAGCCTCGACCACGCGATCCAGCTCATGGAGCGCTCCGAGCTCGTCGCCGAGACGCTGGGGGAGCAGGTCTTCAACTACGTCCTGCTCAACAAGCGGCAGGAGTGGCGCGACTACCGGGCGCAGGTGACGCCGTACGAGCTGCGCTCCAACCTCGAGATGCTCTGATCCGGATCCCCGGCAGGAGCACCGCGAACGACATCCGACGACGAGGCCGGGGCGAGCCATGAGACGTGGGCAGACGCTGCTCGGAGCGCTGGCGCGCGCGGGCTTCGCGCGGCTGAGCGAGGTCGGCGAGGCCCTCGAGGAGGCCGCGGAGCTGTCCGGGTGGGCGGAGGCCGAACTGGTCGAGGCGCTGCACTCGAGCGCGGATCCGGACGGCGCCCTTGACGCGCTCGTGCGACTGCTGCGTGAGGATCCCGAGCGCACGCGGGCCGTGCTGGCCGACGCCGACGCCCGTCACCGGCTGGCGCGGGTCCTCGGCTCCTCACGCGGCCTCGGGGAGTTCCTCACGCGCCACACCGACGAGCTCGACGCCTTCGCGCGTCCGCTGGAGGCGACTCCCGCGCCCGCCGATGTGCGGGATCGCATGCTGGACGCGGTGCGCGCGGTCGACGGCGTGGCGGGGCTCACCGGTCCCTCCGCGCGCTCGGCCCTGCGGGTCCGCTACCGCGCCCTCGTCGCCCGCGTGGCGGCCTGGGACCTCGTGCACCCGGATCCGCTGGCGGCCGTGCGTCCCGTGACGGCCGCCCTGGCCGACCTCGCGGGCGCGGCCCTCGAGGCCTCGCTCTCCGTCGCCCGCGCCGAGCTGTCCGCCGCCGGGACCTTCGGCCGCGCGCGACCGGACGAGATCGCCGCGACGCGCCTGGCGATCATCGGCATGGGCAAGGCCGGCGCCCGCGAGCTCAACTACGTCAGCGACGTCGACGTCATCTTCGTGGCCGAGGCCGCGACCGACGCGGAGGGAGAGCCGGTCATCGAACCGGCCCGCGCGGTCGAGCTCGCGACGCGTCTCGCCGTGCTGGCCATGCGCGGCATCGACGAGCACGAGATCGAGCCGGCCCTCTGGGAGGTCGACGCCAACCTCCGCCCGGAGGGGAAGGCCGGCGCGCTTGTCCGCACGCTCGACTCGCACCTCGCGTACTACGAGCGGTGGGCCAAGGACTGGGAGTTCCAGGCGCTGCTCAAGGCGCGGCCGCTCGCGGGCGACGCGGAGCTCGGGGGGCGCTTCGCCGACGCCGTCGCCCCGCTCGTCTGGTCGAGCGCATCCCGCGAGGGCTTCGTCGGCCAGGTGCAGCGGATGCGCACGCGCGTCACCGACAACATCCCCGCCGACCAGCTGCACCAGCAGATCAAGCTCGGGCCAGGCGGGATCCGCGACATCGAGTTCACGGTGCAGCTCCTCCAGCTCGTGCACGGGCAGGGCGACGAGGCCGTCCGGGATTGCAGCACGCTGGCCGCGCTCGTTGCCCTCGCGGACGCCGGCTACATCGGCCGCACGGAAGCTGGCGAGTTCGCGAAGGACTACAGGTACCTCCGCCTCCTGGAGCACCGCCTGCAGCTCGATCAGCTGCGTCGCACGCACCTGATGCCCACCGAGGAGGAACGGCTGCGCATCCTCGCCCGCAGCACGGGCCTCGACGGGCGCGCCGAGGAGCTCACGGCGCGCTGGACCGCCACGAAGACGGCCGTCCGGACGCTGCACGAGCGCCTCTTCTACCGGCCGCTCCTCGCCGCGGTGGCGTCGCTCCCCGAGGAGTCGCTCGCGCTCACCAGCGACCAGGCCGCCGCGCGTCTCTCCGCCATCGGCTTCGTCGACGCGCGCGGCGCCCTCGCGCACATCCGGGCGCTGACACAGGGGGTATCGCGCAGCTCCGCCATCCAGCGCCACCTGCTCCCCGTCCTGCTGCAGTGGTTCGCCGACGGCCCGGATCCCGACCACGGGCTGCTCGCGTTCCGCCGCCTCAGCGAGGCGCTGGGGCAGTCGAACTGGTTCCTCCGGATGCTCCGGGACTCGGCGGGCGCCGCGCAGCGCCTCGCGCAGGTGCTCTCGGGCTCCCGCTTCGTCTCGGAGCTGCTCGACCGCGTCCCCGAGACCGCGGCGTGGTTGGCGCGCGACGAGGACCTGCGCCCGCGCACCTGGGCGGCCCTCGAGGAGGAGGCCGTCGCCACCGTCAACCGGCACCCCACCGCCGATGCCGCAGCGGCCGCGCTGCGCACCCTCCGCCGCCGGGAGGTGCTCCGCCTCGCCATCGGCGCCATCGTGGGCGTCACGCACGTGGAGACGCTCGGGCCGTCCCTGGCCGACATCACCACGGCGACGCTCCGCGGCGTGATGCGCGCCATCCGCCGCGAGGACGGCCCCTGGCCCGAGTTCGCCGTGGTCGCCATGGGGCGCTACGGCGGTGCCGAGCTCGGCTTCGGATCCGATGCCGACGTCATGTACGTCTTCCGCCCGATCGCGGGCATGGATCCCGAGCTCGCCCAGCGGCGCGCCCAGCTCATCGTCTCCGAGCTGACGCGCCTCACGGAGGACTCACGCCTCCCGCTCGACCTCGACACCGGCCTGCGGCCCGAGGGACGCAACGGGCCCGTCGTGCGTTCGTTCGCCTCCTACCGCGCGTACTACGAGCGCTGGTCGCTCACGTGGGAGGCGCAGGCCCTGCTCCGCGCCCGTGGCGTCGTCGGCGACAGCGGCCTCATCGCCGACTTCACCTCCCTCGCCGACCGCTTCCGCTATCCGGACGGGATCGGCGATGCGGACGTGCGCGAGATCAAGCGCATCAAGGCCCGCGTCGAGAACGAGCGGCTCCCTCAGGGCGCCGATCCCACGCGGCACCTGAAGCTCGGTCGCGGTTCGCTCAGCGACGTGGAGTGGCTGGTGCAGCTCATCCAGCTGCAGCACGCGCACGAGCACCCGGCCCTGCGGACGCCGACCACGCTCGGGGCGCTGGAGGCCGCCGTCGCGTCGCACCTCGTGACGGAGGACGACGCCGCGCGCCTCCGCGACGCCTGGCTCCTCGCGTCCCGGGTCCGTTCCGCCATGACGCTCTGGACCAACCGCACGGCCGACGTCCTCCCGGCCGATCGAGCCGCGCTCGACGCGATAGCGCGGCTCCTCGAGTACCCGCCCGGGTCCGCGTGCGTGCTCGAGGAGGAGTACCTCGGCGTCACGCGACGTTCGCGCGCGGTCTTCGAGCGGCTGTTCTACGGGATCGACGACCGGCCGGACCCGCGCAGCGTCTGACCCGCGGCGTCGCCCGGCTCGCACGACGACGGGCCGCCCTCCCGGAGGAGGACGGCCCGTGCATCACGCCGCGAGGGCGCGGTGGCGATCAGACGCCGTAGTACAGCTCGAACTCGAACGGGTGCGGACGCTGCGCGAGCGGCTTGATCTCCATCTCGCGCTTGTACTCGATCCACGTCTCGATCAGGTCGGGCGTGAACACGTTGCCCGCGGTGAGGAACTCGTGGTCGGCCTCGAGCGCCTCGAGCGCGGCCCCGAGCGACGCGGGGACCTGCGGGATGTTCTTCGCCTCCTCGGGCGGGAGCTCGTAGAGGTCCTTGTCGACGGGCTCGTGCGGCTCGATGCGGTTCTTGATGCCGTCGATGCCTGCCATGAGCTGCGCCGCGAACGCGAGGTACGGGTTGCTCGACGCGTCGGGCGCGCGGAACTCGATGCGCTTCGCCTTCGGGTTCGTGCCCGTGATCGGGATGCGGATCGACGCCGAGCGGTTGCCCGCCGAGTAGACCAGGTTGACGGGCGCCTCGAAGCCGGGCACGAGACGGTGGTAGGAGTTCACCGTCGGGTTCGTGAAGGCCAGGATGGCGGGCGCGTGCTTGAGGATGCCGCCGATGTACCAGCGCGCGACGTCGGACAGACCGCCGTAGCCGGCCTCGTCGTAGAACAGCGGCTTGCCGTCGTTCCAGAGCGACTGGTGCGTGTGCATGCCCGAGCCGTTGTCGCCGAAGAGCGGCTTCGGCATGAACGTGGCCGTCTTGCCCCACTGCTCGGCCGTGTTCTTGACGATGTACTTGAACTTCAGGATGTCGTCCGCCGCGTGCACCATCGTGTCGAAGCGGTAGTTGATCTCGGCCTGGCCGCCGGTGCCCACCTCGTGGTGCGCGCGCTCGAGGATGAGGCCGGCGTCGATCAGCTTGAGGCTGATGTCGTCGCGGAGGTCGGCCTGCTTGTCGACGGGGCTGACGGGGAAGTAGCCGCCCTTGTAGGGGGTCTTGTTGCCGAGGTTGCCGCCCTCCTCCTCGCGTCCCGAGTTCCAGGCGCCCTCCTCGGAGTCGACCGAGTAGAAGCTCGTGTGCTGGTTCACCTCGTAGCGGACGTCGTCGAAGATGTAGAACTCGGCCTCGGGCGCGAAGAACGCGGTGTCGGCGATGCCGGACGCGGCGAGGAACTTCTCGGCCTTCTTGGCCACCTGGCGCGGGTCGCGGGCGTAGATCTCGCCGTTGCGGGGGTTGTAGATGTCGAAGACCATGATGAGGGTGCGCTCGATGCGGAACGGGTCGATGTACGCCGTCGTCACGTCGGGGATGAGCTGCATGTCCGACTCGTGGATGCTCGCGAAGCCGCGGATGGACGAGCCGTCGAACAGCTGGCCGACGGAGAAGAACTCCTCGTCGACCGTGGAGGCGGGGATGTTGAAGTGCTGCTGCACCCCGGGGAGGTCGGTGAACCGGATATCGAGGAACTTGACGTCGGTGTCCTTGATGAACGCGAGCACCTCGGATGAGTCTCTGAACATGTGGTGTCTCCAAAAGGGGGCCGGAGCGGATGAGACTGACGGTTTCAGCCTCTCCGACCCTAGGGGGATGGGGTTACCTCGCCATAAGCGCCGTGTTTCCGCGATGTTACGCGGGCTGTCCCGGGCGCGTCGGCGAGGCCTCCCATGGCCCGGCCATCAGGGGATCCGCGTCCGTCGCGCCTAGGATCGCAGGGTGTCCGCGACTCTCCCGAACCCCGACCTCGGCGATCCCGGCCGCAACAGATGGCCGGGGGAGCGCCTCGGGCTGCCGGAGCGCGGTCGCGGCTCGGTCGCCCGGGCCGGTCGCCGCATCGTGGGCGTCTGCATCGACTGGGCCCTCGCCGTGCTTGTCTCCTGGGCGTTCTTCGCCTACGACTCGACGGCCACGCTCGCGATCTTCGCCGTCATGCAATACGTCCTCATCGTCACGCTCGGCGGGAGCGTCGGGCACGTCGTGCTCGGCATGCGGGTGCGCCCGCTCGCCGGGGGATACGTGTCACTGTGGCGGCCGGCCCTGCGCACCGTGCTGCTCTGCCTGGTGCTGCCCGCCGTCGTGTGGAACGCCGACCAGCGGGGTCTCCACGACGTCTTCTCGGGGACGGTGCTCGTCCGCACGTCCTGAGGCTCTCGACGACCGACGGCTCCGCCTCAGCCGGGTTCGCATCCGAGGTACACGAGCTCCGGGTCGACGCCGCCCAGGACCACCCGGGCGGGGGATCCCGCGCGGACGGCACCGAGCTCCCGGCTCTCGGTCTCGCGGCCGTCGTCGGACCGCCCGGTCGTGACCTCGAAGCGGACGAGGGCGGCGCTGCAGTCCTCCGGCGCGGTCATGTCCAGGAGCGTGCACGAGCTCGTGTCCACGCACTCGCTGGCTCGGGACGCGGGATCCTCGACGGGCACGACGACCGCTCCCTGGGTCAGGTCGGCTCCGACCGTGGTGAACCTCGCGCGAGTCGAGTCCTGGAAGCTGACGACGACGACCAGCACCCCGGCCAGTGCGCAGACCGCCGCGATGGAGGGCCCGAGCCCCCGGCGGGCCCGCTCGCGTCGGGAGCGTCCGTAGTGCGACAGCCGCTCGGGTTGCGGCTGCGACCGCGGCGGGTCCGACCGCATCGGCTCGCGGCGGGGAGCCGCATGGCTTGCTGCTGCGGGTCCCGGGGAGCCGTGGGGCGTGCGCTGGCGCAGGAGCAGGACGTGTCCCGTGCCAGCGTGAGCTGGACGAACCGCTCGTGCGCGGCCCGCAGCTGCGGGGGCGTGGCACCGGCCAGGCGATCAGGATGCGTCTCCCGAGCCCGCCGGACATAGGCGCGGCTGATGGTCGTGCGGTCGGCGTCCGCGGCGACGCCGAGGAGCGCCGCAGCGGAGGCTGGATCCATGGGCTCAGTCTGCGCCGGGCACGGTGCCCGCGCAAACGCGCCGGGACGGTCGGATCAGCGTGCCCGGGAGGGGCGGACCTTGAAGGGGTCCACTCCCTTGGGGATGGGCATACTGTTTTGCCCGAGCGAGGTGAGGCGGTTGTTCACGGCCAGCACCTCCGCCTTGGTGATGGTGCGCGGGAACCGCTGGAGACGACCGGCCAGCCTGTGCAGCTCGACGGAGTCGGCGTCGGGGCCGACGAACACGAAGTGCACGGGGACGTTCGGCAGCACGCGGGCGATCTTGCGGCGCTCGTCCTCGAGCATCCGGGTAGTGCGGCTCTTCGGGCCCTCCCCGATGAGGGCGACGCCGGCGCGGCCCACGGCGCGGTACACGGCGTCCTGCGACTTGCCGTTGACGGCGACCGGCATCTCGCTGCCGACCCATCCGCGCTTCAGCGAGCTGCGGAGCACCACGCCGACGGCACCCGGCTGGCCCTTGATCTGCAGGTACGCCGCGCGCTCCGCCTTGCGTCCGAGGACGATGAGGAAGGCGAGGATGCCGGCGAATACGCCGGCGATGACGAAGAGGATGGCGGTCAGCCAGTTGCCACCGGTCGCGAAGACCGCGAGCAGGACGCCGACGACGATCGGGCCCAGCAACGCCAGGAGCATCCACCAGACCGAGCTCTTGTCGTACCGCCGGGTCATCTGGAAGACCTGCCACATCTGCTTGATGCGGCCGGGTTCCTTGGGTGCCTTCGGAGAGGCTGTCTTGCGGGCCATGGTGCCCAGGATACCGGTGTGCGGGCGGCAGCCGGAACGGCGGCGGGTCACGTCGCCTCATCCTCTCCCCTCACACGCCCGTGATGCGTGCGGGATCCCCAGGCGCGACGCTCGTCGCGCCCATCCGCGCGCCTCCCCGCACACTGCGGGAACCGGTACCGGTCCTCGGCGACGCACGCGGATGCGGCCGGCTCGAGGAGAGGACGTGAAGCGATGCATGACGGACGCGCCCAGCCGCATGTCGGTCGGCCGACGGGGAGGAGCCGAGGGGACGGGCCCCGCACCGAGGCGGCCGTCCCCGGATCGGGTGCAGCGAGCGCCCGCGCGCGACGGAGGATCGGGAACGGGGCGGCACCGGATGCGGCCGCGTCGGGGACGATGGTCGCCGGATACCGCCTCGTGCGGCTCATCGGGAAGGGCACGCGCTGCCAGGTGCACCTCGGCCGACCCACCCGCCCCGCGGATGCGCAGGACGGACCGACCAACGTCGCCGTGAAGATCGTGCCGGTGACGGAGCGCAGCCGCGGCGAGGCGGAGATCCTCGCGCTGCAGGCGGTCACGTCCGAGCACGTCGTCGCCCTGCACGACGTCGCGACCCTCGCCGACGGCAGCCTGTGCGTCGTGCAGTCGCTCGGCGCGCGCGGCACCGCGGCCGCCCTGCTCGGCCGACGCGGGAGCCTCACGCCGGGGGAGACCGTGACCCTCGTGGCCTCCATGCTGCGGGGGCTGGGAGACCTCCACGAGGCGGGCATCGCGCACGGGGCCGTCGACCTGACCCACGTCGTCATCGACGCCACCGGCCGTCCGCTGCTAGGTGGGTTGGGGTCCTCCCACGTCGTCGCGGGAGGTGCGGGCGGCGCAGGCGCGGACGGCCTCCGGGGCGCGGACCCCGTCGAACAGGACCTCGGGCGGGTCGCGCGGATCGTCGAGGCGCTGCGCGACCCGGGGGACGCGCGAGGACGCGCCTCCTTCGACCGGTGGGAGGCGTGGTCGGCGCTCCTCGACGCCTGCGTCCATGGGGAGTCCGACCTCGGCGCGCACGACCTCGCGGACCGGCTGCTCGACGTCGCGGACGCCACGCCGCTGGCCGATGCGGGGGGATCCCCGTCCGACGAGCACGTGGATCGCGACCTCTCCGAGGGAACGCCTTCGCTAGGCCTCGCCTCCGGCGCCGTCGGCCCACGTGCCGCGCGGACCACCGGGACACGCCGCCGGTTCCGGCTCTCCGGGCGCACGCACCAGGACGCTCGTCGCCGCCATCGTGCGGGTCGCGCTACGCGAGCGGATGCGATCGACGCGCGGCGCACCGCGGTGGGCGTCGCGGTGAGGAGCGAGCTCGCCTCGGTCAGCCCGCGCGTCTGGGCGCTCGGAGGCTCTGCGCTCCTGCTCCTGGTCGCCGGCGTCGTCGCCGTGCCCCTGCTCACCAGCCCCGCGAGCGGCGCGACGGGGACGCCGACGAGCACGCCCGCCCCCTCCGGGTCGCCGAGCGCCGTCCTGGACGGTCCCCCGTCACCGGCGCCGGCCGACGACGGCGACGCTGACGCCGACGCCGACGCGGTGACGTCTCCTGATCCGGCCATCGCCGCGCCTGCGCTCATCCGTCTCCGCGCGTCCTGCCTGCGCAGCGCGGATGCCACGTGCGTGAGCGGCGTCGATGAGGCCGGATCGGCCGTGGACGACGCGGATCGGAGCACCATCGCCAGGGGCGGGATCGATCCCCTCGACGTGGCCGCGCTGCACGTCGCTGACATCCTCGGCCCTGCTCAGCGGCTGGGGGACACGGCGCTCATCGAGCTGCGTCCCGAGGCCGGCCCCGGGACGGGGACCCCGGCAGCGGATGCCGGAGGGCGAGCGCCCGAACGCCGACCGGCCTCCCTCCTGATCGTCAGGGGGGAGGCCGGGTGGCGGATCAGGGACCTGATGGACGACCGGTGAGGGTCGCCGTCGGTTCCCTCAGGCGTCAGATGCCGAGGTCGGCGTCGAACGCGCCCGCCTCGAGGCGGTTCTTCACGGCGACCAGGAAGCGGGACGCGTCGGCCCCGTCGACGATGCGGTGGTCGTAGGACAGCGCCAGGTAGACGGTGGAGCGGATGGCGATGGTGTCCTGCCCGTCCGCGGTGATCACCACGGGGCGCTTGGTGACGATGCCGGTGCCGAGGATCGCGGACTGCGGGAGGAACACCACGGGGGTGTCGAACAGCGCGCCACGCGAACCGGTGTTCGTCAGCGTGAAGGTGCCGCCGGCCAGCTCATCCGGCGACAGCTTGTTGTCGCGCGTGCGGGCGGCGAGGTCGGCGATCTCCGACGCGAACTGCGCCAGGTTCTTGCCCTCGGCGTTCTTCACGACGGGGGTGAGGAGACCGCGCTCGGTGTCGACCGCGATGCTGATGTTCTCGTGGTCGGGGTAGACGATGCTGTCGCCGTCGACCGTCGCGTTCACGACCGGGTAGGCCTTGAGCGCCTCCGCGGCGGCGAGGGCGAAGAAGGGCAGGAACGAGAGCTTGACGCCGGTCTTCTCGAGGAAGTCCCCCTTCACGCGATCGCGGAAGCGGGCCACCTTCGTGACGTCGACCTCGACCACCGAGGTCAGCTGCGCGGTGGACTGCATCGACACGACCGCGCGGTCGGCGATGAGCTTGCGCATGCGCGACATCTTCGCGGTGGTCCCGCGGAGGGGCGACGTCTCGAGCGGGGCGGCGGCGGGAGCGGCGGGAGCCGATGCCGTCGGGGCGCTCTTCGAGGCGGCGGCTTCCGCTGCGGCGAGCACGTCCTCCTTGCGGATGCGTCCTCCCACGCCCGTGCCGACGACGGAGCTGACGTCGACGCCGCGCTCGTTGGCGAGCTTGCGGACGAGCGGCGTCACGTAGCCCGCGTTGCCGGAGGCGGCGGGAGCCGGAGCGGCGGCGGGCGCGGGAGCTGCTGCAGCAGGTGCCGGAGCGGGGGTCGCGGCCACGGGTGCGGGAGCGGCGGGCGCGGGAGCCGGGGTCGGCTCAGGGTCGGGCTGCTCGGCGGCGGGAGCCGGCTCGGGCTCGACGGGCGCGGGGGCCTCGGCATCGTCCTCCGCCTCGGTGGAGGGGATCACGGTGTCCTCGACGGCCTCGTCGGCCGCCGGCTCGGGCTCAGCGGCCTGCTCGGCGGCCGGCTCCTCCGCGGGAGCGTCGCCCCCACCGGAACCGTCGCCGATCCGGACCAGTACAGCGCCGACCTCGACGGTCTCGTCCTCCTGGACGAGGATCTCCTCGATCACGCCGGCGACCGGCGACGGGATCTCGGTGTCGACCTTGTCGGTCGACACCTCGAGCAGGGGCTCGTCGACCTCGACGTGGTCGCCGACGTTCTTGAGCCAGCGGGTCACCGTGCCCTCGGTGACGCTCTCGCCGAGTGCGGGGAGGTTGACGGATTCGCTCATGGGGTTGTCTCCTTCAGGCCCGACTCCGGACCCGGCTTGTGTGTCGGTGATGGGAGGGTGCTACAGGGCGTGCAGAGGGGTGCCGGCGAGGGCCAGGTGGGCCTCGCCGAGGGCCTCGTTCTGAGTGGGGTGGGCGTGCACCAGGTTGGCGACGTCCTCGGGGTAGGCCTCCCAGTTCACGATGAGCTGGCCCTCGCCGATGAGCTCGCCGACACGGACGCCGATCATGTGGATGCCGACGACGGGGCCGTCCTGGACGCGGACGACCTTGATGGATCCTGCCGTGCCGAGGATCGAGCTCTTGCCGTTGCCACCGAGGTTGTACTCGTAGCTGGAGACCTTGTCGGCGCCGAACTTCTCGACGGCCTTCGCCTCGCTGTAGCCGACGCTCGCGACCTCCGGGTCGGAGTAGGTGACCTTGGGGATGTTGATGTCCTCGACGACGACGGGCTTGTTGCCCGCGATCTCCTCGGCGACGAAGATGCCCTGCTGGAAGCCGCGGTGCGCGAGCTGAAGGCCGGGGACGATGTCGCCGACGGCGTAGACGCCGGGGACGCTCGTCTGGAGCCGCTCGTCGGTCAGGACGAAGCCGCGGTCGGTCTTCACGCCCGCCTCCTCGAACCCGAGGCCCTGGGTGGCCGGGCCGCGGCCCACGGCGACGAGGAGGAGGTCGGCGTCGTACGTGGTTCCGTCCTCGAGCGCGACCTGGACGCCCTGGTCGTGCTGCATGACCGACTTGAAGCGCACGCCGAGCGAGAACGCGATGCCGCGCTTGCGGAACGCCCGCTCGAACTGCTTGCTGATCGACTCCTCCTCGTTGGGGACGAGGTGGGGGAGGGCCTCGACGATCTGGACCTCGACGCCGAAGGAGCGCCAGACGGAGGCGAACTCGACGCCGATGACGCCGCCGCCGAGGATCGCGACCTTCTTCGGGATGTAGTCGAGCTCGAGGGCCTGCTCGCTCGTGATGACGCAGCCGCCGATCTCGAGGCCGGGGAGCGTCCGCGAATAGGAGCCCGTCGCGAGGACGACGCTCTTCCCGGTGATGGTCTGGTCGCCGACCTGCACGGTCGTGCCGGAGGTCAGGCGTCCCTCGCCCTCGATGACGGTGATGCCGCGGGCCTTGATGAGGCCCTGGAGGCCCTTGTACTTGCTGGCGACGATGGCCTCGCGGTACGCGTTGACCTTCGCGATGTCGACCCCGTCGAACGTGGCGATGACGCCGTACTTCTCCGACTCCCGCGAGACGTCGGCGACCTCGGCCGAGTGCAGGAGCGCCTTGGTGGGGATGCAGCCGCGGTGCAGGCACGTGCCGCCCAGCTTGCCCTTCTCCACGAGGCCCACGGTCTTACCCAGCTGCACCGCACGGAGGGCGGCCGCGTAGCCACCGCTCCCGCCGCCGAGCACCACCACGTCAAAGTTCTGTTCCGACACCCAGGATCTCCCTCGTATGCATCAAGGTCGTCTCACGCGACCGCCCGACCGGGCAGGCGCGGGACCCCCTCAGGAGGCCTCTCCGAGCCTACTACGCGCGTGAAAAACCGGCGGCCAGGGCCAGGAGCGTGCGCACCGCGACGCCCGTCGGACCCTTGCCCGTGAAGCCGTGTCCGCCGCTCTTGTTGTGCGACGGGCCCGCGATGTCGATGTGCGCCCACGGGATGCGCGGGGCGTCGTCCGCGTCGCCGGTCCGACCGACGAACTCCTTGAGGAACACGCCCGCGACGAGCATGCCGCCGGCCGGGTTCCCCGGCTTGACGTTGGCGATGTCCGCGATGTCGGAGTTGAGCAGCGCGCGCATCGCCTCCGGCAGCGGCATGCCCCACATGCTCTCGCCCTGCTCGTGGGCGGCGTCGAGGAGACGGCCGACGAGCGCGTCCTCGCCCATGACGGCGGAGTACCGCTCGCCGAGCGCCACGACCTGGGCGCCCGTCAGCGTCGCGATGTCGACGATGGCGTCCGGGTGCTCCTCGCTCGCGGCGGCGATGCCGTCCGCCATGACGAGCCGGCCCTCGGCGTCCGTGTTCAGGACCTCGACGGTCGTGCCGCCGCGCATGCGCAGGACGTCGTCCGGGCGGATGGCGGACCCGGACGGCATGTTCTCGGCGATGCAGAGCCACGCGGTGAGCCGGACGGGGAGCGCGAGGCGCGCGGCCGCGACGACGACCTCGAGGATCGTGGCGGCGCCGGTCATGTCGTACTTCATGCCGATCATGGGCACGGCGGGCTTGAGCGAGATGCCGCCGGTGTCGTAAGTGATGCCCTTGCCAACGAGCGCGAGGTGACGCGTCGCGCCGGCGGGGGAGTAGGCGACCTTGACCAGGCGGGGCGGACGAGTCGAGCCCTGGCCCACGCCGAGGATCCCGCCGAAGCCGTCGGCAGCGAGCGCCTCCTCGTCCCAGACGCGGACGTCCACGGGCAGCCCGGCGGTGCGCTCGCGCACGGCGTCGACGAACGTCGCGGGGTAGAGGTCGAGCGGCGGGGTGTTGACGAGGTCCTTGGTCCCCGCCACCGCGTCGGCGACCGCGGTGGCGCGTGCCACCGCCTCGTCGGCGTCCTGCGCGGTCCAGGAGTCCCCCTGCGCGACGACGGTGACCGCCGAGGCGCGCGGCTTCTGGCCGGCGAGCGAGTCCCGGCGGTACGAGTCGAACGAGTAGACCCCGAGGGCCGCGCCCTCCAGCACCGCGGTGAGCTCCTCGAGCGACGTCACCGGGACCGCCACGGCGACACGCTCCACGCCGCGCAGCTGACGGGTCGCGGAGCCGACGACGTAGCGGAGCGCGACCGCGTCCAGCGGTCCCGAGCCCGCGCCCACGAGCGCGATCGTCGTCGCGGCCGTGCCCGTCCCGGCGATGCGGACGACCTCGTCGCGACCTCCCGTGACGCCGATGGCGGACAGGCCGTCCACGTCGAGCTCGAGGCCCCCGGGCGCGTGCACCCGGATACCCTCCTTCCCGCTGGAGACGGCGACGACGAGCGCGTCGGCCTCCACGTCGACGGCACGGTCGGAGGACACGGAGAGAAGGGGGAGGGTCATGGGCGACGAGCCTACCGATGCGCGCGTGGGCGGCTGCTCGGAGGGGCGTGCGGTCGTGTTCGCTCTCGGCGGCACGGACGGCGCCCCGTCCGGGAGGGGCCGTCGGAGGCGCGGCTTAGAGTGGATCCATGGCAGATGCGGACGGACTGTACGAGATCGACACCGACATCGGCGAGGTCCCGACCGGCCTGCCCCTGGTCGCCGGGCTCACGGGCTTCTCCGACGCGGGATCCGGCGTGTCGCAGGTGAGCGAGTACCTGCTGAGCACCCTGAGCCACCGCGACGTCCTGCGCTTCGACACCGACACGCTGCTCGACTACCGCGCCCGTCGTCCCACCATCTACTTCGACCAGGACCACCTCGCCGACTACCGCCCCGCCCGGTTGGCCCTCTACCTCGCGCACGACGAGATCGGGCAGCCGTTCCTCCTGCTCACCGGCTTCGAGCCGGACTTCCGCTGGGAGGCGTTCACCGCCGCGGTCCTCGGCATCGTCGACCGCTATCGGGTCTCCACGACGACGTGGGTCCACGCCATACCCATGCCGGTGCCGCACACGCGCGACATCAACGTCACCGTGAGCGGGAACCGCACCGAGCTCATCGACGCGCTCAGCGTGTGGAAGCCGCACACCCAGGTGCCGGCGAACGCGCTGCACCTATTGGAGCATCGGCTGCACGACGCCGGCCACCCCGTCGCGGGCTTCGTCCTCCTCGTCCCGCACTACCTCGCCGACACGGAGTTCCCCCTCGCCGCGGTCGCCGCGCTGGAGAGCATCAGCGCCGCCACGGGCCTCATCTTCCCGACCGACCGGCTCCGCGAGGAGGGCCGCGACTTCGTGGGCCGCATCGACGAGCAGGTCGCGGGCAACCAGGAGCTGGCGCGCCTCGTCACGACGCTCGAGGAGCGGTACGACAGCTACATGGAGGACACGCCGCTCAAGTCTCCGCTCACCGACGAGGACGGCGCTCTGCCGACAGCGGACGAGATCGCCGCGGAGCTCGAGAAGTTCCTCGCGCGTCGCCGTCCCGGCGACGGGGACGCGGCCTGACGCCATCCGGCTGATCCGCGACCGGGCCGCGACGGCCGTCCGCGGGGAACGCGCGGCGTCGGTATCGTCGTCCTGATGAGCACCCGCCGCGCCCGCATCGTCCTCGGCGTCGCGATGCTCGCGTACCTCTCCTCCGTCCTCCAGCGCGGGTCGCTCGGCATCGCCTCCGTCGAGGCGGGCGAGCGCTTCCACGTCTCGGCGTCGCTGCTCTCGACCCTCGCGGTCACTCAGCTCGTCGTGTACGCGGCGCTGCAGATCCCGGTCGGCGTCCTCATCGACCGGATCGGGCCGCGCGCCCTGCTCGCGACCGGGGCGCTGCTCATGGTCGCCGGCCAGGTCACGCTGGCGCTCTCCACGTCGCTCGAGGTCGCGATCCTGGGGCGCATGCTCGTGGGTGCCGGCGACGCGATGACGTTCGTGTCGGGTCTGCGCCTCATCAACTCCTGGTTCTCGGGCCCGCGCGTGCCGGTGCTCTCGCAATGGTTCGCCAACGTGGGCCAGCTGGGGCAGGTGCTCTCCGCGATCCCGCTCTCGCTCGTGCTGCACACGGCGGGGTGGACGCCCGCATTCCTGGGGTCGGCCAGCGTCGCGGTCGTCGCCCTCATCGCGGTTGTCGTGGCCGTGCGCGACCGGCCCGCAGGGCACGTGCCGCCTCCCCGGGTGCCGTGGGGCGACTCGATGCGCGAGCTCGGCCGGAGCCTGCGTCGCCCGGGGACGCAGCTCGGGTTCTGGTCCCACTTCGTCACGCAGTCGTCGGGCATGGTGTTCAGCCTGCTCTGGGGCTTCCCGTTCCTCGTGGGCGGCCTGGGGTACAGCCCTGCGCTCGCATCTGCCCTCCTCATCGTGATCGTGGCGTCCGGCATGGTCGTGGGACCCGTGATCGGAATCCTCACGGGGCGCTTCCCGTTCCGACGCTCCAACCTCGTCCTCGGCGTCGTCGCCATGATGGGCGTCGCGTGGGCCGTCCTGCTCCTCTGGCCCGGGGTGCCCCCGCTCGCCGTCGTGGTGCTCGTGGTGATGGCCATCGGCATCGGCGGGCCCGGCGGGCAGATCGGGCTGGACTTCGCGCGCACGTTCAACCCGCCGCGGAGCCTGGGGGCGGCGTCCGGCATCGTGAACGTCGCCGGCTTCACCGCGAGCTTCACGATGATGCTGCTCATCGGCATCGCCCTCGACGTGCTGGACGGCATCCGGGTCGCGGGCGGGTCGCGGAGCGACCTCTACGCGTTCGACTCCTTCCGCGTCGCCTTCGCCGTCCAGTACCTGGTGGTGGGCTTCGGCGCGCTGATGCTGGTGCGGACCCGGCGGCTGACGCGTCGCCTGCTGGCGGACGAGGGAATACGGGTGGGGCCCATCTGGGTTGCCTACCTCGACAGGCGACGCCGACGCCGCGCGTGACGCCGGCCCGCACAGGGGCGCATTGGCTCGCCCTCGCGCCCATCCGTGCAATAATCAGGTACGGACCCGTTCATGTCCTGCATCTCGCATCACCTAGGTGGTTCACGAGCAGCGGACTTGACATGGGTCCTAGCAATGTCCGAAAACAACCCCGACCCACCTCCGGCAGGTCACCCCGCAGCGTCACCGCGGAGCGCGCGACCGGTCGTCGTGGGGACGAAAGGTGTTCGCATGGCCACCCCCTCCACCCCGTCCGCCACCCTGGACGCGGCAGCCGCGACCAGCACGGCCGACGACGCCGCGACGGGTGAGCCGAAGGCACCCGCGAAGCGCGCCCCGGCCCGCAGGACCGCGGCCGCCAAGGCACCCGCGACCAAGACCGCCGCTGCCGCCAAGGCCCCCACGAAGGCGGCGGCCGCGAAGGCAGCAGCAGCAGAGGCCGACGAGCCCGTCGCCGCGGACGAATCCGCGGCACCCGCGAAGGCGCCCACCGCCCGGGCGAAGGCGGCGGCCGCCAAGAAGGCCGCCGCCGCGTCGGGTGACGCCGCTCCCGCCAAGGCCCCGCGCAAGGCCGCCGCGAAGAAGACCGCGGGCACCGAGGCCCCCGACGACGACGCCGAGGAGGTCGTGGTCCCCGTCGCCGAGGACGACGCCGATGACGAGGTCGTCGAGGACGGCGCGGCCAAGCCGCCCGTCGTGCTCGAGCCGCTCCCCACCGGCGCCATGGTGCTGTCGAACAAGGAGGAGGACGAGGACGTCCCCGTCTACTCCACGACCATCACCGGCGCCACGGCCGACCCGGTCAAGGACTACCTCAAGCAGATCGGCAAGGTCGCGCTGCTCAACGCCGCGGAGGAGGTCGAGCTCGCCATGCGCATCGAGGCGGGCCTGTTCGCGGAGGACAAGCTCGCGAACACCCCCGGCATCTCCCGCGAGCTCGAGCGCGAGCTGCGCTGGGTCGCGCGCGACGGCCAGCGGGCGAAGAGCCACCTGCTCGGCGCGAACCTCCGCCTCGTCGTGAGCCTCGCCAAGCGCTACACGGGTCGCGGGATGCAGTTCCTCGACCTCATCCAGGAGGGCAACCTCGGCCTCATCCGCGCGGTCGAGAAGTTCGACTACACCAAGGGCTTCAAGTTCTCCACGTACGCGACGTGGTGGATCCGCCAGGCCATCACGCGCGCCATGGCGGACCAGGCGCGCACCATCCGCATCCCGGTGCACATGGTCGAGGTCATCAACAAGCTCGCCCGCGTGCAGCGCCAGATGCTGCAGGACCTGGGCCGCGAGCCCACGCCCGAGGAGCTCTCCCGCGAGCTCGACATGACGCCCGAGAAGGTCATCGAGGTCCAGAAGTACGGCCGCGAGCCCATCTCCCTGCACACGCCCCTCGGCGAGGACGGCGACAGCGAGTTCGGCGACCTCATCGAGGACACCGAGGCAGTGGTCCCCGCGGACGCGGTGGGCTTCACCATGCTGCAGAAGCAGCTGGAGTCGCTCCTCGACTCGCTCTCCGAGCGCGAGGCGGGCGTGATCCGCATGCGCTTCGGCCTCGGCGACGGCATGCCGAAGACGCTCGACCAGATCGGCGACACGTTCGGCGTCACGCGCGAGCGGATCCGCCAGATCGAGTCGAAGACCATGGCCAAGCTCCGCCACCCGTCGCGCTCGCAGTCGCTGCGCGACTACCTCGAGTAGGCCGTGCCCCTGCCCCTGCCCCTGCCCCTGCCCCTGCCCCTGCCCCTGCGCCTCGCCGTCGCCGCGGGACGGGCCGCCCGCTGGGCCGCCCGTCTCCGCGGGGGCGGCTCCGCCGTGCCCGGCGTCGTCGCCCTCCGCCTCGATCCCCGCTTCCTGGAGCGGACGATCGCCGACCTGCCGCACGGCGTGGTCGCGGTCACCGGCTCGAACGGCAAGTCGACGACCACCCACATGCTCACCGCCGTGCTGCGCGCCCACGGGCTCCGCGTGTTCACGAACCCCTCGGGCGGCAACCTGCCGCAGGGCATCGCGTCCGCCGTGCTGGCGGACGCCGACGCATCCGGTCGCCTCGACGCCGACGTCGCCGTGCTGGAGATCGACGAGGCCTACGGCGTCGCGCTCTCCGCGCTGCTGACGCCGCGCACGGTCCTGCTCCTCAACATCCAGATCGACCAGCTCAACCGGTTCCACGAGCCGGACCGCGTGGTCGGCATGCTCGAGCGGATCGCCGCCACGGCTACCGAGGCCGTCGTCGCCAACCGCGACGACGCGCACGTCAACGCCATCGCCGCGCACACCGCGCGGACCGGTCGCGCCGCCGTGGACTGGTTCGGCGTGTCCGAGGAGCTCCTCGGCGACAGCAAGCACGGGCTGGCATCCGCCCCGCGGTTCGGCTCCGAGGACCCCGACCCGGTGCACGTCGACGCGGGCGTCGAGGCCGTGGCGCTCGCGGGCCGCGACGCCGTGTTCCGCCTGGCGTCCGGCGACCTCCCGGTGACGCTCCCGTCGCGCGGCCTGCACTACGCCGTCGACGCCGCGGGCGCCCTCGCGACCGCTCGCCGGGTCCTCGGCGACCGCTTCGACCCGGCTCGCGCCGCGGAGGGGCTCGGCTCGGTCGCCGCCGTCTACGGGCGCGGCGAGATGCTGCGCGCGGGCGACGAGGACATCGAGATCATCATGATGAAGAACCCCGCGTCCCTGCAGATGAACCTCGACGCGCTGGGCGATCCCCCGGAGCAGGTGCTGCTCGCAGTCGACGACGGCACCCCCGACCCCTCGTGGATCTACGACACCGACCTCTCCGCGCTCACCCACGCCGACGTCGTCTCCGGCACGAAGGGCTACCAGCTCGCCGTGCGCTTCGGCTACGAGGGCCTCGAGGTCGGCCGGGTCGAGCCCGACCTGCGCCGCGCCGTGCAGGCGTTCCTCGCCATGGAGAAGCCGTCCCGCGGGGTCAAGACCATGATCGTCAACTACGAGCAGATGATGGCGATCCGCCGCATCCTCGGCTACACGGACCTCGAGGGAGGACCCGCGTGAGCGACGCCCTGCGCATCCTGCACCTCTACCCCGACGAGCTCGGCATCAACGGCGACCGCGGCAACGTGACCGTGCTCGTCGAGCGTGCGCGCATCCGGGGGATCCGCACCGAGGTCGTGCGTCATGCTCCCGGTGGCGGGGATCCGGGCGACGCCGACCTCGTGGTCATCGGCTCCGGGCCGCTCACGGCGCAGCGCGCCGTCCTGCCCGATCTCGTCGCGCACGCCCCGCGCCTGGTCGCCCTCCGGGAGGCCGGGGTCCCGTTCCTCGCGGTGGGCGGCGGCCTGCAGCTCCTGGGGGAGTCCGTGCGCCTGATCGACGGCGGCGAGCTCGTGGGCGCGGCCGTGCTACCGGTGCGCACCACCCTGACGGCCGAGCGACGTGTGGGCGACCTCGTGCTCGACACGCCGGACGGCGAGCTCGTCGGCTACGAGAACCACGGATCCACCCTGGAGATCGGCGAGCACGCGCCCCTCGGGATGGTGCGCGCCGGCTTCGGCAACGCGGGCCAGGGCGGCGGTGAGGGCGTGCGCGTCGGCGCGTCGGTCGGCACGCACCTCGGCGGTCCCGTCCTCGCGCTCAACCCGCGGCTGGCGGACGATCTGCTCTCCGCGGCCCTCGCCCGGCACGGCCTCGAGCTGCCCGCCGACATCTCGGGGACGCTCGACCGGCTCGACGGCTGGGCGCAGGAGGCACGCGCCACCGTGATGGCGCGACCCGCGCACTACTGACGGCTCCCGGCGCGGAGGCATCGCGCACACGCCCCCAGGTACGACGAAGGGCGCATCCCCGCGGGGATGCGCCCTTCGTCGTGCGACGGCCGGAGCCGCCGCGGGTCGTCCTAGGCGCGCTCGTCGAGCAGGCGGCTCGACTCGTCGTGCCAGCTCGTGGCGATTGCCGACAGCTTCTCCTGGTACTTCTTGCCGTGGTGGGCGCAGAAGAGGAGCTCGCTGCTGTTCACCTCGACGCGGATGTACGCCTGCGCGCCGCAGCTGTCGCAGCGGTCGTTGGCGGTGAGCTGGTGGTTGTCGAGCTCGTCCACGGGACGCTCGGTCGCGGTCGGTGTCATGTGATGCTCCCCTCCGGGTCGGGTCTGGGTCGAGCCGAATGGATCAAGTAGACCACGTGCTCCCGGCAGTCCACCCGACCGCGTCCGCCTGTTTCGCTCTGCGCGTAGGGCGCGGGGCGGGGGACGGCGATTCGCGAGGGGAGGCGGCGGGCGACGGTTAAGATCGATGTCGGCTCGCGTCCGGCGAATGCCGGACGTACATGGAGGACAGCACGTGGCAGCATCCGATTATTCCGCCCGCCACCTCTCCGTCCTCGAGGGCCTCGAGGCGGTGCGCAAGCGGCCCGGCATGTACATCGGATCCACCGACTCGCGCGGCCTCATGCACTGCCTCTGGGAGATCATCGACAACAGCGTCGACGAGGCGCTCGGCGGGCACGGCGACCTGATCGACGTGCGGCTCCACCCCGACGGCAGCGTCGAGGTGCGCGACACCGCGCGCGGCGTCCCGGTCGACATCGAGCCCAAGACCGGGCTGTCCGGCGTCGAGGTCGTCTTCACCAAGCTGCACGCCGGCGGCAAGTTCGGATCCGGCTCGTACGCGTCCTCGGGCGGCCTGCACGGCGTGGGCGCGTCCGTCGTGAACGCCCTGTCGGAGCGCCTCGACGTCGAGGTGGACCGCGGCGGCAAGACGTACGCCATGTCCTTCCGACGCGGCGAGCCGGGCATCTTCGAGGACCAGGGGGAGGCGAGCCCCGACGCGCCGTTCCGCCCCTTCACGTCCGGCAGCGAGCTGCGGGTCGTGGGCAAGGTGCGCAAGGGCGTCACCGGCACGCGGATCCGCTACTGGGCCGACCGGCAGATCTTCACCCGCGGCGCGTCCTTCCTCACCGAGGAGCTCCTCGGCCGCGCGCGCCAGACCGCGTTCCTCGTGCCCGGGCTCAGCATCGACATCAAGGACCTGCGCGGCGAGCAGCCCGTGCGCGAGTCCTTCCGGTTCGACGGCGGGATCGCGGAGTTCGTCGACCACCTGGCCGTCGACGCGCCGCTGACGGACACCTGGCGGCTCGAGGGATCCGGCACGTTCACCGAGACGGTGCCCGTCCTCACGGACGGCGGGGCCATGGTGCCGACCGAGCTCACCCGAGAGTGCGCCGTCGACATCGCGCTCCGCTGGGGCACGGGGTACGACACCCGGTTCAAGTCGTTCGTCAACATCATCGCCACGCCCAAGGGCGGCACCCACCAGGCAGGCTTCGAGGCGGGCCTGCTCAAGTTCGTGCGCGCGCAGGTCGAGGCCAACGCGCGGAAGCTCAAGGTCGGCACCGACAAGCTCGAGAAGGACGACGTGCTCGCGGGCCTCACCGCCGTGCTCACGGTGCGCTTCCCCGAGCCGCAGTTCGAGGGCCAGACCAAGGAGGTGCTCGGCACGCCGGCCGTCCGCGCCATCGTGTCGCAGGTCGTGCAGAAGGCCATGGCCGACCGCTTCGCGTCGCCGCGCCGCGAGGACAAGGCGCAGACCGCCGTGCTCCTCGAGAAGGTCGTGGGGGAGATGAAGTCGCGCATCTCGGCCCGGACCCACAAGGAGACCCAGCGGCGGAAGAACGCCCTCGAGAGCTCGTCGCTCCCGGCGAAGCTCGTGGACTGCCGCTCGAACGACGTCGCCAACAGCGAGCTCTTCATCGTCGAGGGCGACTCGGCGCTCGGCACGGCGAAGCTCGCGCGCGACAGCGAGTACCAGGCGCTGCTGCCCATCCGCGGCAAGATCCTGAACGTGCAGAAGGCGTCGCTGCCCGACATGCTCTCCAACACCGAGTGCGCGTCGATCATCCAGGTGCTGGGCGCGGGATCCGGCCGCACGTTCGACCTGTCGGCGGCGCGCTACGGGAAGATCATCATCATGAGCGACGCCGATGTCGACGGCGCCCACATCCGCACGCTGCTGCTCACGCTCTTCTTCCGCTACATGCGGCCGATGATCGACGAGGGCCGCGTGTTCGCCGCGGTGCCGCCGCTGCACCGCGTCGTGGTCATGAACCCCGGCTCGAAGCCCAATGACGTGATCTACACCTACTCGGAGCGCGAGCTGGCGGCCGTGCTCGCCCAGGCGAAGCGGCAGGGCAAGCGCTACCAGGACCCGATCCAGCGGTACAAGGGCCTGGGGGAGATGGGCGCCGACCAGCTGGCGACGACCACCATGGACCGGCGCAACCGCACGCTCCGGCGCGTGCGGGTCGATGACGCCGAGGCCGCCACGCGCATGTTCGAGCTGCTGATGGGCAACGACGTCGCACCCCGCAAGGAGTTCATCATCGACGGCGCCGGATCCGTGCGGGACCGCATCGACGTGTGAGCCGCCGGCCGCGTGCCGGATGCGGCGACGGCCACGGACCCTCGTGGTCCGCGGCCGTCGCCGTGCGTGCTGCCGACGCGCCTAGGTCTCCAGCGGCGCGGAGCCGTCCTCGGCCGACGGCTCGACGACGCCGACGGCGGCGCCGGACGCGGCATCCGGCGCCTCGGCCGGGGTGACCGCCTGGCCGACGCTGCCGATCGGCTTCTCCAGCGGGATGCCCGAGCCGTCGCGCTTCATGCCCGTGGGCGGCAGCTGGCGGACCTCTCCCGCCGGCCCCACGGCGAGCGCGGGGCCGGGGCCCACCCAGGCCAGGGCGAGGTGGTCCTCGCCCTTCAGGTACGCGTGCGCGCGGACCCCGCCCGTGGCGCGGCCCTTGCGCGGGAAGTCGCCGAACGCGGACACCTTGGCGCGTCCCGGATCCACGCCGGCGATGGTGGCGGACGACGCCGAGACGGTGACGACCTCCGCGCCCTCGGGAGCGACGGAGGAGAAGAACAGCACGTGCGCGCCCGCGCCGAGGTTGACACCCGCGATTCCGCCCGCCTGCACGCCCTGCGGCCGCACCGAGACCGCGGGGAAGTGCAGCAGCTGCGCCTCGCTGGTGACGAAGACGAGCTCGTCGGTCTCCGCGCCCTGCCGCGCCCCGACGACCTCGTCGCCCTTCTTCAGCGCGATGACCTCGTACTCGGGCTTCGCGGGCAGGGCGGACGGGGCGACGCGCTTCACGACGCCCTGGCGCGTGCCGAGGGCGATGGCCTCATCGGTGCCGAGCGCCACGAGCGCGACGACGCGCTCCTTCCGGTCCGTGAGGCCGAGGTAGTCGCGGATCCGCACGCCGGCGCCCAGCTGCACGCTCGCGACCGGCACGACGGGGAGGTCGACGGGCGTCATGGTGATGAGGCGGCCGGTGTTCGTGATCGCGCCGATGCGGGTGCGGCTCGTGGTCTCGATCGCCGTGAGGACGGCGTCGTGCGAGCTGCGGCGGACCGTCTGCAGGGGCGTCCCCGGTGCATCCGTCGGCAGGTCGACGCGGACGGCGCGGCCCGTCGTCGACAGCAGCACCCGGCAGGGCACGTCGGCGATCTCGAGGACGGGCGCCGCCCGGCGGCTCGACGCCCCGGCCACGCTGGGTGCGGCCTCGGTGAGCAGCGTGCGGCGCGGCGTCCCGAACCGGTCGGCGACCTCCTGCAGCTCGGTCGAGACGAGGGCGCGCAGCCGGCGCGGGTCGGCGAGGATCGCCTCGAGCTCCGCGATCTCGGCCTGCAGCCTGTCGCGCTCCTCCTCCAGCTCGATGCGGCTGAACCGTGTGAGCCGACGGAGGCGGAGCTCGAGGATGTAGTCGGCCTGCAGCGTCGAGAGGTCGAAGACGTCCATGAGGCGGGCGCGCGCCTGCTCGGTGTCGTCGCTGCCGCGGATGACTTGGATCACCTCGTCGATGTCGAGGATCGCGATGAGCAGGCCGAGCACGAGGTGCAGCCGCTCCTGCCGCCGGGCGAGGCGGTACCGCGTGCGGCGCGTGACCACGTCGAGCCGGTGCGCCACGTAGACCTGCAGCAGCTCCTTCAGTCCCAGCGTCTGCGGGCTGCCGTCGACGAGCGCGACGTTGTTGATGCTGAACCCGTCCTCGAGCGGGGTGTAGCGGTACAGCTGCTCGAGCACGGCCTCGGGGTTGAAGCCCGTCTTGATCTCGATGACTAGCCGCAGCCCGTGCGTGCGGTCGGTGAGGTCGGTGACGTTGGTGATCCCGGACAGCTTCTTGTTCTGGACGCCGTCCTTGATCTTCTCGATGACCTTCTCGGGCCCGACGAGGTACGGCAGCTCGGTGACGACCAGCCCCGACTTCCGGGGGGTGAGGCTCTCGACGGAGACGCGCGCGCGGGTCTTGAAGCTGCCGCGGCCGGTGAGGTACGCGTCCTTGACCCCCGACAGACCGATGATCGTGCCGCCCGTGGGCAGGTCGGGCCCCGGGACGAACGCCATGAGGTCGTCGAGGGTCGCGTCGGGGTGGTCGATGAGGTGCCGCGCGGCGCCGACGACCTCGATGAGGTTGTGCGGCACCATGTTCGTCGCCATGCCGACCGCGATGCCGCTCGCGCCGTTGACGAGCAGGTTCGGGAAGGCGGCGGGGAGCACGGCCGGCTGCATGAAGGCGTTGTCGTAGTTCGGGACGAAGTCGACGACGTCCTCGTCGAGCCCCTCGACCATCGCGAGCGCGGACGCGGCGAGCCGGGCCTCCGTGTAGCGGGGCGCGGCCGGCCCGTCGTCGAGCGAACCGAAGTTGCCGTGCCCGTCGATGAGCGGCACCCGGAGCGTGAACGGCTGCGCCATGCGCACCATCGCGTCGTAGATGGCGGAGTCGCCGTGGGGGTGGAGCTTCCCCATCACCTCGCCCGTGACGCGCGCGCTCTTCACGTGCCCGCGGTCGGGGCGCAGGCCCATCTCGCTCATCTGGTAGAGGATGCGGCGCTGCACGGGCTTGAGCCCGTCGCGCGCGTCGGGCAGGGCGCGCGAGTAGATGACCGAGTACGCGTACTCGAGGAACGAGTTCTCCATCTCGGTGGAGACGTCGACGTCCTCGATGCGCTCGGAGGGCTCGTCGGGCGTGGTGTGCGTGGTGGAGGGACTCATGGACTCTCTGGGTCGGGATCGGCGCTGCGCCTGATCGGCGTCGTGACGCGGATGCGGGCCGGGCTGCTGTGCCAGACTGGGCCGGATGGCCCCCATGCTACCGGCGCCCGGATCCAGCCGGATGAGCCTCACCGCGGTCATGCCCGGCTGCCTCGCCGCCCTCGCGGGGGAGGAGTCGGAAGCCGGCCTCCCGCCCGTCGACCGTGCGGTCGTCGTGCTCGTCGACGGGCTCGGATCCGCCGCCCTCCGAGCCCGCGCCGGACACGCCCGCCACCTCGTGCAGGGCTGGCGGAAGAAGGACGTCGTCGACGTCGGGTTCCCCACCACGACGGCGGCCAGCATCACCTCCCTCACCACCGGCGTGCGCGCGGGCGAGCACGGGCTCGTCGGCTACAGCGCGCTGGATCCCGCGCACGACCGCGTCCTCAAGCTGCTGTCCGGATGGGACGCGCGCAGCGTCCCGGACCAGTGGCAGCCGGTGCCGACCGCCTTCGAGCGAGCGGTCGCCGCGGGCATCCCCGCGTTCGTCGTCGGCTCGGCCCGCTACGCCGGATCCGGGTTCTCGCGCGCCGCGCTGCGCGGCGCGACCTACGTCGCCGCCGAGTCGATCGCGGACCGCTTCGCGACCACGCGCGAGCTCATGGACCGGGAGCCGCGCGCGCTCGTCTACCTCTACGTCCCCGAGCTCGACCAGGCCGCCCATTCGCACGGCTGGGAGTCCGACCGCTGGCTCCGCGGCCTCGAGGAGCTCGACCAGGCGGCGGGCCCCTTCCTCGACCGCCTCGGCCCGCGCGAGGGTGCGCTGATCACCGCCGACCACGGCATCGTCGACGTGCCCGCTGGATCCCAGATCCTGTTCGACCGCGTGCCCGAGCTGGTCGCGGGCGTCCGGCACGTCGCGGGGGAGCCGCGCTGCCTGCACCTGCACCTCGAACCGGGCGCGGACGCCGACGGCCTGGCCGACGCCTGGCGCGCCTCGGAGGGGACGCGCGCCCACGTCGCGACGCGCGCCGAGGCGATCGCCGCCGACTGGTACGGGCCGGTCCGGGAAGGTGTCGCCGCGCGCATCGGCGACGTGATCGTCGCGACGCGCTCGCTCATCGCGTACTACGACGGCCGCCCGCGAGACCAGGGCGCCCGTCGGATGATCGGTCAGCACGGGGCGTTCTCGGACGAGGAGCGCCTGGTGCCGCTCATCCGCGCCGGCGCCTTCGCCCGCGGCTGACCTGCGGGACGACGACGGCCGGACCGCCCGCGGGGCGGCCGGAGGTCGTGCGGGGTCAGGCCAGGTGGTCGTCGTCGCTGCGGGCGCCGAACACGATCTCGTCCCAGCTCGGCATCGCCGTGCGCCCGCGGCGGCCGGACGGCTTCGCGGAACCGCGGCCCTCGCCGGTCCCGGGCGTGCGCAAGCCCTCGTCGTCGGACTCGTCGCGCGGGCGGTCGCGGCCGGTGTCGACACGGCCGACGCCGGGGATCACCGCGGACCGCAGCGGCGGCGCGGAGCGCTGCCCGCCGCGAGGGCGAGAGAGGGGCTCGTCGCGCCGGGCGGCAGGAGCGGGCGCCTCCTCGACCGGGTCGTCGCCCTCGTCCTCGCGCGGCACGGACTCCCGCTCACCCCGGCGACGGCGGAGCGCCTCGAGCAGGTCGGCGGTCTCGTTCAGCTCGACTTGCGCCACGCGCGCCGGCTGCTGTGTTCCCGCGGGGTGGTTGCCCTGCCGTCCGAGGTGCGACACGGACGCGCCCTCGTCACGGCGGTGCGCCTCCCAGGGCTGGGGAGCGGTGTCCTGCGTGCTCGACGCCGTCGGCTCGGGCAGGCGGAAGGCGCCGCTGTCGAAGCGCGTGACGCCGTCCTCCTGGTGCGTGTCCGGGGCCTCGGGCGGCAGCGCGCGGAGGCGGGGGATGAGCGCGCCGCGGATCTCGCCCTGCTGCGAGAGGGTGATCGCCTCGTTGTTGGCGGGGGAGAGCGCGTGCTTCTTCGGGTCGTAGGACCAGCGCGCGTCGTGCTCGATCTCCTCGCTGGTGAAGGCGGCCTTCACGACCCAGCCGCCGAGCTGCTCCTTCCAGCTGCTCCAGCGCACCTCCTGCGCACCGAGCGACTCGAGGCGCTCCTCGATGACCTGGCCGAAGAGCGTGCCCTGCCCCATCGGGTCGACCTCGATGGCGGTGTGCACGGGGACCTTCATGGCGCTGCGCACGACGTGCTCGCGCTCGGCGACGACGGGGCCCTCGAACTTGCGCACGTACTCCACGGACGCCCCGGTCTCCCGTGCGACGTCCTCGGCGCTCATGCCCTGCCGGATGAACGACTGGATGATGCGCGGGGCGGCCTTCCGCGGCGGGCCGCCGTCGGCGGACTGGCGACGGAGCGCCGAGCGGAAGGAGTCGTCCATCACGAGACGGTGCCGTTCACCGCCCGGGGTCTCCACGACGAGGGCGCCGTCCTCGACTCCGACGATTTTCAGATCCTGCATGGGTTCCACGCCTCTCGCGCTCACTGGACGATTCACGATCGCACGAGTCGGCCCCTCTTCCGGGGAATACGCGTGGCGCGCCGCGACTTGAGTCCGACGAGAGCGCCGGAGGGCGGGATCGCAGGCCCCGCAGGCAGGTTGTTCGTGCGCGAACGGTGTACCGTGTGAGTCCGCATCCGCGGCCCGGGCACGGGCCGGCTCCCCGCATCCAAACCGCCGATCAGGAGCCCCGAGAGGGGCCCGGAGGACGGTTTGCTATCCGGATGCGATTCATGCAAACTGTGCCCGCCGATTCCGTTCGGCGGTTATTCGAGAAGTGGACAGGAATGGCAACTGATTACGACGCCCCGCGCAAGACGGAGGACGACTCCGACTCGATCGAGGCTCTGAAGGAGCGCGTCCCGGACCGCATGTCCGGGGTCGTGGACGTCGACGATGCCGACAACCCCGGGAGCTTCGACCTCGCCGGAGCCGACCTCTCCGACCTCGAGCTCGAGACGGTGGTGCTCCCGCCCCAGGCGGACGAGTTCACCTGCGTGAGCTGCTTCCTCGTGAAGCACCGCTCGCAGATCGACCACCAGGAGAAGCTCGGGCCCATCTGCCAGGAGTGCGCCGCCTAGATGTACTGGGTCATGACGTTGGTGACACTCGGGCCGCGGGCGTGAGCCCGTGGCTTGAGTGGATTCGTTCAGTGTTGTAGTGCTCGATGAAGGGGTCAAGCGCGTCGGCGC
>NZ_JAAVCB010000063.1:0-6066 GCF_014802555.1 Clavibacter sp.
CCGCGACCTACCCTGCCTGGCTGCATCACTACAACCACCACCGCCCCCACACCGGCATCGGCGGACTCACGCCCGCCGAACGCGTTCACAACCTCACTGGGAACTACAACTAGGCCGCGCCACCGGCGGCGCGCCGACCGCGGATCCTCGAGGCACGGCCGATGTGGGACGGTGGAGCGTGCGCATCACCTGGGCCGTCGTCCGCCTCCTCACCGCCCTGACCGTGCTGGTCGCCGTCACGAGCCAGTACGTGGTCAGCTCCACGTACTGGCGGAGCATCGGGGTGGAGGGGATCTGGGGCAAGACCGTCGACTTCCTCATGTACTTCACCATCGAGTCGAACCTCCTGGCGGCCGTGGTCATGGCGGTCGGCGCCGTGCGGCTGCTGCGACGGACCCCCGCCCCCGGGCGCGGCTGGACGACCCTCCGGCTGGCGGCCACCACCTACATGGTCACGACCGGCATCGTCTACAACCTGCTGCTGCGCGGCCTGCCGACGATCCCCGGCGGCAACCTCCCGTGGTCGAACGAGGTGCTGCACGTGGTCGTGCCCCTGCTCGTCCTCGCCGACTGGCTGCTCGCGTCGGACCGCCGGGCGCTCGGCTACGGCGCGGTCGGCCGGGTCGTCGTCTTCCCGCTGGTCTGGGTCGCGGTGACGCTCGCGCGCGGGCCGATCACGGGCAACGAGGTGACGGGGGCGGCGACCTACTACCCGTACCCCTTCCTGGATCCCGCGACGGGCGGCGGCGGATACGGCACCGTGGCGGTGTGGGTCGCCGTCATCGCCGCGATGATCTGCGCCCTGACGCTCCTCCTGACGTGGGCCGGACGCCGCGCGTCCCGCGCCCGCGCGGCCTGATCGGGCTCTCCCCAGCGCTCGGTCACTCGAACATCCGTTCGAACATTCGGGCTATGCTCGCGCCATGAGCATCGCATTCCAGGCCTCCCTCTTCGACGACCTCCAGGCCGAGCCCGGCCTGGGTGCGCTCGGCGACGAGGTGCAGCGGCTCGACCTCGGGCAGGGCGCGTGGCTCGACATCCGGCCCGGCTGGGTGAGCGACTCGGACGCGCTGTTCGAGCGGCTCGTGGAGGACGTGGAGTGGACGGCCGACACGCGCCTCATGCACGGCCGCACGGTCGAGGTGCCGCGGCTCCTCTCCTGGTACGGCCCCGGCGCCCGGCTGCCCGCGCCGGTGCTCGTGGAGGCGCGCGACGCGCTCAACGACCACTACGGGCGCCCGCCCGGGCAGGTGCTCGAGACCGCGGGGCTCTGCTTCTACCGCACGGGCGAGGACAGCGTCGCGGGGCACGGGGATCGCGTCGGGCGCACGATCGACCGCGACACCATGGTCGCCATCGTGTCCGTGGGCGCGGCGCGCACGCTGTCACTACGACCGAAGGGCGGCGGGGAGGTACGGCGCTTCCCGCTCGGGCACGGCGACCTCGTCGTCATGGGCGGCAGCGCGCAGCGCACGCACGAGCACGCCATCCTCAAGACCGCGAAGGCCGTGGGGCCGCGCATCAGCATCCAGTTCCGACCGGTCTGGCCCGTCTGACGGATCGGCGGTGGGCACGCGGCAGCGTCGGGAACGATCCCGCTGTTCAGGCGGCATTCCGACGGATGTCGCTCCGCGCGACCCGCTGTTCCCCTGCACCGGGGAGGATCACGCCTGGCATCGACGCTCCTAGGCGCGACCCGCCGGGATCCCCCGCGTCGAGCCGAGCACGCGTCGAAGCGGGACCCCGCGACGGCGCGCGCCCTCCGTGTCGCCGCACCGTGGGATCCCCCGCCCGCGGGCCGCGGCACGATCCAGGAAGAAGGACCGCCCCGTGAGCGCCTCCAAGCCCGAAGAGCACGCCCCGGACGTCGACCTCGCGGCCGGCGTCGACGCCGCGCCCCCGCTCGACTCGTCGCGCCCCTACCGCACCGGGATCCGCCCGGGCGTCAGCCGCCGCACCGTCCTGCTCGGCGGCGCCGCCGCGATCATGGCGGGCGTGGCCGCGGGTTCCGTGGTCGGCGCGCCCGGCGCGGCGACGGCGGCCACGGCCGCCACCCGCAGGAACCTGACGCGCTCCATCGAGGACGTCCAGCACGTGGTGATCCTCATGCAGGAGAACCGCTCCTTCGACCACTACTTCGGCACGCTGCCGGGCGTCCGCGGCTTCGGCGACAAGCAGGCCGTCGAGCTCCCCGGCGGCGGCACCGTCTTCGCGCAGCCCGACGCGAGCCGCCCCGACGGCGGGCGCATGCTGCCCTTCCCGCTCGACTCGTCCCGCTTCAACGCGCAGGGCGCCGGTGGCCTCGACCACTCCTGGAAGGGCGGGCACCAGGCCTGGAACAAGGGCGCGTGGGACAACTGGGTGGTCGCCAAGAGCGAGCAGACCATGGGCTACTTCACCAAGGACGACCTCCCCTTCCACCACGCGCTCGCGTCCGCGTTCACGATCGCGGACCACTACCACTGCTCCCTCATCGGCCCCACGACCCCGAACCGCCTCTTCCAGTGGACCGGCACGGTCGACCCCCGCGGCACGGCCGGCGGCCCCGCCATCGACAACCCCGACGACTACGCCCCCGTGTTCAGCTGGACGACGTACCCCGAGCGGCTCCGCCAGGCCGGGGTCACCTGGAAGACGTACGCGAACGACGAGGTCGGCGACGAGGGCACGCACCCCTACGTGGGCGACTACGGCGACAATCCGCTGTGGCTGTTCCACCAGTACCACGACGCGCTCGCCTCGGAGGATCCCGCGACGCAGCAGCTCGCGCTCGACGGCGGCCTGCACGACGGCTGGAAGCCGGACTCCGGCAAGGGCCTCGACGTCACGCACCTGCTCGAGGAGTTCGGCAAGGACGCCGCGGCGAACACGCTGCCGCAGGTCTCGTACGTCGTGGCGCCGTACGGCTGGAGCGAGCACCCGAAGGCCAGCCCCGACTACGGCGCGCACTACACGAACGCCGTGATCCAGGCGCTCATGAGCAACCCCGACACCTGGGCGAGCACGGTGCTCCTCATCAACTACGACGAGAACGACGGCTACTTCGACCACCTGCTCCCGCCGCTCGCCGAGCCGGGCACGGCCGACGAGTACGTCGACGGGCTCCCCATCGGGTACGGCACGCGCGTGCCGCTCACGGTCGTGTCGCCCTGGAGCCGGGGCGGCTGGGTCGACTCGCAGGTGTTCGACCACACCTCGGTGATCCGGTTCCTCGAGACCTGGACCGGCGTCCACGAGCCCAACATCTCCGAGTGGCGCCGCACCATCTCCGGCGACCTGACCTCCTGCTTCGACTTCGCGCACCCCGACTTCTCGATCCCGTCGGCCACGGAGGTGCTGCCGATGAGCGCGACGCAGGCGCTCGTCGCGGCCGCCGACGCCGACATGGCGAAGCCGCCCGTGCAGGAGCCCGCGGTGGGCGCGCAGCGGATGCCCGAGCAGGAGGTCGGCACCGTCCGCCACCGCCCGCTCCCCTACCGGCAGGACGCGGACGTCGCGGTGGACCGGGCGACCGGCCGGGTCACGCTGACGATGCACAACAGCGGCCGGCAGGGCGTCTCGCACCAGGTGTTCCCCGACATCGCGCTGCCCTTCGCGTCGACGCCCTTCACCGTGGCGCCGCGCGGGAAGGCGGCCTGCACGTGGGACAGCACCGCGCACACGGGGGCGTACGACTTCAGCCCCTACGGGCCCGACCGGTTCCTCCGCCGCTTCGCCGGCACCGTGGTCGCGGCGGGGAAGGCCGACGTGCCCGTGCCCCGGGTCTCGGGTCTCGGGTCTCGGGTCTCGGCCGAGACGATCCCGGGCGGCAAGCCCGTGCTGCGCCTCACGCTCGCGAACGACGGGACGCCGTCGGTGCACTGCACGCTGACGGCCGACGACTTCATCACGCGCGAGCGCCACGAGACCGTGAAGCCCGGACGCAGCACGACGGTGAACTGGCCGGTGGACGAGTGGGGCTACTACGACGTGGTGGTCACCGACGGGAACGGCTTCCGCTACCGGTACGCGGGTCGCGTGGAGTAGCGCGACGCCACGCGACGGCGCCGGCCGGTCCTACGGGGCCGGCCTGCGTCGTCGTGCGGGGAACGCGTCAGGCGCGGGCGCGGTCCCGATCCGAGGAGGCGTCGTCCGCGTCGCCGCGTCCCGTCCAGACGTGGGCCTCGGAGGCGTCCGCGCGGCCCTCCTCCACGAGGGCCAGGTCGAGCGGCTGGGCGGCGCGCACGACGGCGTCGACGTCGGCGAGCCCCAGGTGGGTGAGCAGCGGGATCCAGAGGCTGCGGAGCCGCTCCAGCCGATCCCCCTCCGGCGCGCTCGGCGACCGGTAGGAGAGCACGCCGAAGGTCGCGCTGAGCAGGACGTCGACGACGGCGTCGAGGTCGGCGGCGCGGACGCCCTGCGCCGCGAGCTCCGCCTCCAGGTGCTCGCGGGTGAACCGCCACACGTCGAAGCGGCGCTCGACGGCGAGGCCGAGGCGCGGCATGTCCTGCAGGAGCCGGATGGCGCCGGCAGCGACGGGGCAGACCTCGACCGTGCTGGCGCCGGTGAGGAGGAAGACGACGAGCTCGTGCAGCACCCCCTTCCGGTCGAGCGCCGCCTCGATGCGGAGCCAGCGGTCCTCCTGGTCCTCGACGACCGCGCCCGCGAGGCGCTCCTTGGACGCGAAGAGGTGGTACCCGATGGCGGACTTGGGCTTCCCCATCGCCTCGGCCACCCGGGAGAACGACGTGCCCTCGTACCCGTGGGTCGCGAACTGGGCGCCCGCCGCCTCGACGATCTCGCGCCGCGCCCGGGACACCGCCGCCTGCCGCTGGTTCATGTCACTCCTTGTCCGCCGCCGGTCGGGGATCGAGGAATGGTACCCACCCGGGTCGCCGGGAAGCCGACAGCGGCGTGGACGTCCGGAGCCGGATCCGTGGCGAGCGAGCGCTCGTCAGACAATCGTCTGACGGACATGCGGCGTTCACCGGGACGTAGTCGATGGATCACTGAGCGCGGGGATCGCGCCCCTACCGTGCTCGCGGGGCGATGGTCGCCCCTCGATACGGAAGGTCAGGCATGTCCCTCGCATCCCCCACAGCCCCCGCCCACTTCCGCCCGTCCGTCCGCCTGCTCGCCGCCGCTGTCACCGTCACCGCCGTCGCGCTCTTCGGGCTGGGCTCCGGCGACGCCGCCCAGGCCGCCCCCGCCCACCTCGAGCAGTCGGCCGTGGCCTCGTCCCTCCTCAACGGCACGTTCGAGCACGACGTGAAGAGCGGCAAGATCACCGCCGACCAGCTCGCGTCGGTCGCCACGGAGGGCGTGGTCGTCGGCGGCCAGCACATCCAGCCATGGGTCGCGAAGGGCGAGAGCCACGCGCAGGTCGCCACCGAGATCCGTGCGGAGCTGGCGGACTCCGCACCGTCCCACGCCAACGCGGTGGAGAACGCGTCCATCCGCCAGGCCCTGCAGGTGCAGGACGGGCACACCGTCACCCCGCAGAAGGACGTCCCTGCGGGCATCACCGAGTCGAAGTGGGCGTGGAGCAACCACGAGTGGCACATCCCCGGCTATGTCGTGAAGACGATCATCACGTTGGGCGTCGCCGCCTACATCGGCACGGTGTGCATCACGCTCGACCTCTCACGGCTCTCCTGCATCGCGCTGGGCGTGGTCGTCGGGGGCCTCGGCGAGTTCATCAAGAGCTGGACCTGCGGCCTGGGCTACTACTTCGACTTCCCGAAGGTGTGGAAGTCGCACTGCGGCTGATGACGCCGGACCCGGTCGCCTGACCGGGACGCGGGGCGGCGGGCTGGCTCTCCAGCCCGCCGCCTCGTCATGTGCGGCGGGCATGCCGCCCGCCCTCCACAGGTGGCGAGAACCGTTCTCATACAGGGATAGCCTCCGCATGCGCTCTCGCGCACTCCCCCTGAATCGAAGCCGGATCCCGCATGCCCTCTCGCCCCTCGTCCCTCCCACCGCTCGAGGCCGACGGGCCCGCCGAGCGCCCGCCGACGGAGGGCCGGATCCGCGCCCTCGCCCGCCGGATCCCGGTGCCGCCGCGCGCGCGCCGCGTCGCCCTCGGCA
>NZ_JAAVCB010000064.1:0-6003 GCF_014802555.1 Clavibacter sp.
CACCGCGCCGACGCGCTTGACCCCTTCATCGAGCACTACAACACTGAACGAATCCACTCAAGCCACGGGCTCACGCCCGCGGCCCGAGTGTCACCAACGTCATGACCCAGTACAGCTAGACCAGCGACTCCCGCCACGCTGCGTGCAGCTGCGAGAACCGGCCGGTGCCCTGGATGAGCGACTCCGGGGTCCCGTCCTCGACGATGCGGCCCTGCTCCATCACGAGCACGCGGTCCGCGATCGCGACGGTCGAGAGCCGGTGCGCGATGATGATCGCCGTCCGGTCGGCGAGCAAGGTGGTGAGCCCCTGCTGCACGAGTCGCTCGCTCGGGATGTCGAGCGAGCTCGTCGCCTCGTCGAGGATCAGCACGGCCGGGTCCGCGAGGAACGCCCGCGCGAAGGAGATCAGCTGGCGCTGCCCCGCCGACACCCGGCCGCCGCGCTTGTTCACGTCGGTGTCGTAGCCGTCCGGCAGCGACTCGATGAACGTGTGCGCCCCTACGGCCTCCGCGGCCGCCCGGATCTCGCCCCGGGTCGCGTCCGGCTTGCCGATCGCGATGTTGTCGGCGACGGATCCGGAGAAGAGGTACGCCTCCTGCGTCACCATCACGATGGCGCGGCGGAGGTCCTTCGGGTGCAGGTCGCGGAGGTCGATCCCGTCGAGGGCCACGCGTCCGTCGGACGGGTCGTAGAACCGGGAGATGAGCTTCGCGAGCGTCGTCTTGCCCGCGCCGGTGGATCCGACGAGTGCGATGGTCTGCCCCGCCGGCATGTCGAGGTCGAAGCGCGGCAGGATCGTCTTGCCCTTGCCGTAGCCGAACTCGACGCCCTCGAAGGAGACGTGGCCCGTGGACTCCCACAGGTCGACCGGCTGCACGGGGTCCGGCACGCTCGGCTCCTCCTCGAGCACGCCCGAGATCTTCTCGAGCGCGGCCGACGCCGACTGGTAGCTGTTGTAGAACATCGCCATGTCCTGCGCCGGCCCGAAGAACTGCCGTGTGTAGAGCACGACCGCGAGCAGCGCGCCGATGCCGAGCTGCCCGTCCGCGACGCGGAGGCCGCCGACGAGCAGCACCACGGCGACCGTGACGTTGCCGATGAGGATGAGACCCGGGTCGAAGATCCCGAATACCTGGATCACGCGCATGTTGGTGTCGCGGTAGCCCTCCACGTGCTCGGAGAACTCCTCCGCGTTGCGCTTCTCCTTGCGGAAGGCCTTCACCGCGCGGATGCCCGTCATCGTCTCGACGAAGTGCACGATCAGCCGCGCGGACTTCACGCGCGTCTGGCGGAACAGCGCCTGCGACTTCACGGCGAACCAGAGGCTCAGGAAGAACAGCGGCACGAGCGCTGCGAGCAGCACGAGGCCCGACACCCAGTCGAACGAGAACAGCGCGATGGCGGTGAACGCCATGTAGAGCGCGCCCTGCACGAGCTGGTTGATGCCGCCGTTCAGCAGCTCCCGGATCGAGTCGAGGTCGCTCGTCTGGCGGGAGATGATCCGGCCGGACGTGTACGTCTCGTGGAACTCCAGGCTCAGCTTCTGCGTGTGCAGGAACATGCGCTTGCGGAGGTCGAGAAGGATCTCCTGCGCGATGCGCGCCGACATCACCTGGTACTTCGCGACGAGCACGGCCCCCGTGATCGCCACCAGGACGTAGGCGCCGATCACGAGCGCGAGGCCCGTGAAGTCGCCGGTGTCCAGGAGCGCCGGGAGCGCGCGGTCGAGGCCGATGCCGATGAGGGCGGGCCCGGCGACGTTCGCCGCGGTGGCTACGAGGATCGTCGCGGCCGTGAGGATCAGCGTCCGCTTGACCGGCTGGATGGTGCTGACGAGCAGCCGCGTTGAGCGGCGGCGGATCTGCTTGCTCTCCTCGCGGGAGAAGTCGTCCCTCTCCTCGCCGGTGACTCCGGTGACGCTCATGCTGAGGCCTCCTCGCGCACGGTGTTCCCTTCCACGTCGAGGCTCGAGATGACGAACCGGTAGTGCTCGCTCGTGGCGAGCAGGTCGGAGTGCCGGCCGACCGCGGTGATGCGGCCGTCCTGCATGAGCGCCACCCGGTCCGCGAGCATCACGGTCGAGGGGCGGTGCGCCACGATCAGCGCTGTGGTGGACGCGAGCACGCGGCGCAGCGCCGCCTCGACGAGCGCCTCCGTGTCGACGTCGAGCGCCGAGAGCGGGTCGTCGAGGACGAGCACGTCGGGTGCCGCTGCGACCGCGCGCGCGAGCGCGAGCCGCTGCCGCTGCCCGCCGGAGAGGCTGAGCCCCTCCTCCCCCACGGTCGTGTCGACGCCGTCGGGCAGGTCGTGCACGAAGCCGGCCTGGGCGATATCGAGCGCCTCCCGCAGCACGCGCTCCGCCTCGGGTCCGCCGTCGGCGAGGTCCGGGCGACCGAGCAGCACGTTGTCGCGGACGCTCGAGGAGAACAGCGTGGCGTCCTCGAACGCCATCGCGATGCGGCTGCGCAGCTCCTCGAGTCCGAGGTTGCGGATGTCCACGCCGTCGAGCTCGACGCTGCCGCCCGTCACGTCGTACAGCCGGGTCGTGAGCGCCGTGAGCGTGGACTTGCCGCAGCCGGTGATCCCGACGAGCGCCATGGTCTCCCCCGGCTGCAGGTCGAGGTCCACCCCGTCGATGAGGTCGGGCTGGCCCGGGACGGCATCCTGGTAGCGGAAGCGCGCGCCGCGGAAGACGAGGCGGCCACGGGGCTCCTGGATGCGCACGGGCGTCGCGGGGTCCGTGATCGTGTCGTCCTCATCCATCACCTCGAAGTAGCGGTCGATGGCCGTGCGCGCGTCGAAGGTCATCGACAGCAGGAAGCCCACCGACTCGATCGGCCAGCGCAGCACCGCCGCGGTCGCGAAGAACGCCACGAGGTCGCCCACCGAGATCTGCCCGCCGGCCGCGAGCAGCACGCCGCCGAGCAGCGCCAGCGCGAAGGTCAGGTCCGGTACGAGCAGCAGCCAGAGCCAGATGCCGGCGATGGCCTTCGCCTTCTTGATCTCCGTGCCGCGCAGCTCCTCCGCCTGCTCGGCGAACGCGTCGTGCATGTGCTTGCCGCGACCGAAGGCCTTCAGCACGCGGATCCCGTGCACCGACTGCTCGACGCTCGTCGCGAGGTCGCCGGACTGGTCCTGGCTGAGCCGGGCGACCGACGAGTACTTCTGCTCGAAGAGGTAGCCGTAGACCCAGAGCGGGATGGAGCAGACGAGGAAGCCGAGGCCGAGGCGCCAGTCGATGGAGACCAGGAAGCCGATGCCCACGAGGATCGTGAGGATGTTGACGATGAACAGCACCAGGCCGAAGGCCATCCAGCGCCGGATGAGGTTGAGGTCGCTGACCATGCGCGAGAGCAGCTGCCCGCTCTGCCACCGGTCGTGGAACGCGACCGGGAGCCGCTGCAGCTTCCGGTAGAACGCGTTCCGCATGTCCGCCTCCATGAGCGTGCCGGGCTTCAGCACGAACCAGCGGCGGAGCGCGATCATCGCGGCCTCGAGGATCCCGAGGCCGAGGATCAGGAGCACGGCGGGCACGACGGCCGCCGAGTCGCCGTCGCCGAGCGGTCCGTCGACGAGCCCGCGGAGGATCTGCGGGATCACGAGCGACAGCAGCGAGCCGATGAGCGCCACCACCATGCCCGCGATGATGCTGGGCATGGCGGGCCGGGCGAACGGCAGCAGCCGCATGAGCACGGCGATGGTGCCGGGCCGGGGGCCGTGCCGCTCGGACGGCGCCTGGTCGGGCGATGCGGGCGGTGAGGTGGACACGTGTCATTCCTTCTGTAGTCGGCCGATGCACGGCCGGACGTGCTCTGCGGCCACGGGCGTGAGGACGCGCGCGGCGGAGGATGTGGGTGGGTGGAGCGCGAGCGGCGGGCGGTTCCCGGCACGACTCGCCGGGCTGGGTGCGAGCGGATCTGGACGGACGGATCGGATCAAGCACTCTCGCCGCCCGCGGCCACCGGCCGTCCAGCACGTCGGCGACGCCGACGTGACGTGTCGTGGCGTGACGCGATGCGCGGAGCCGCCGAGCCCTGCCTGCACCAGTGGCCCGCCGTCGCCCGACGCCGGGGCGTCGAGCGGGATGGTCAGCTAGCGGAGCGGACCGCGGAAGGCAGGGCGCACAGCGACGGCCGTCACGCCGATCCGGTTCGAGGTCGTGCGTGCGTATGTCGTCGATGTCGTAGTCATGACACCCTCCCTGGCTGCGTATGCGATTCACGTGTGGGCCGCACCGATCGACCACGTGAATGGCCACCCCAGGCAACCTTCCAGGATAGGGACGTCCGCACCCCACGCACAAGAGCCCGGCCCGCATCCGAGGATGCGGGCCGGGCTCGTGCGGTTCGCGCGGACGAGCGCGCAGCCGGCGTCAGCCGATGCGGACCGAGAGGCAGGTGACGCAGCCCTCGAGCTTCTCGAACTCGCTGATGTCGACGGCGACGATCTCGTACCCCAGGCCGCGGAGCAGGTCCGCCGTCCGCGGCGCAGCGGCCGAGACGAGCAGGGTGTCGTCGTCGAGCGCGACGACGGCCGTGCCCTCGGCCTCGGGCACGGGGAGGAACGACGGGAACAGCCGCGGCTCGTCGACGAGCGGCTCGTATCCGATGACGGTGCCGTCGGGCAGTGCCGTCACCTGCGACTTGAGGTGCAGGGTCCGGCTGACCGGCACACCCACGACGGCGTACCCGAGGGGTCGGGCGATCTCGCGCAGACGCTGGATCCCCGCCGCGTTGGTCCGGCTGCTGGCGCCGACGTAGAGCGTGCGCCCGACCTCTAGCACATCCCCCCCGTCGATGGTCGCCGGCAGGTCGATGGACGTCACCTGGAGGTCCATGTCCTCGAGCGCCCGCTCCACGCCGGAGCGCTCGCCACGTCGGGAGTCGGCCCCGGAGGTGAGCAGCACGGCGGTGGTGCCGAGGACCAGCACGGCGTCCTCCACGAAGACGGAATCGGGGTGGTCGTCGGCCGGCGGGACCTCCCGGGTGGACCACCCGGCCTCCTCGAACGCGAGGACGTAGCGCTCCCACTGCTGGTCGGCGAGCTCGGAGTCCACGGGTCGGCGGTCCAGATGCGTCAGCTCACCGTCGGCCAGGTGCGACGAGGGGATCCGCACGAGGGCGACGCGCTCGCGCACCACCTCAGCGTCGCCCGCCCCGACGAGCCGAGCCCACAGCCGTCGGCCCAGCAGGATCGATGCCAGTGCGACGCCGAGAACGAACATGAGGTTCAGGCCGAGGAGCGTCTCCAGGAGGGGACCCACGATGTCGCCGGTGACGGTGGCGCCCTGCCCCAGCGCGCCCACGAGGCTGCCGGTCAGCGCGCCGACGACGGCCGCGGCCACCGAGCCGAGGATGGACGTCCACAGTCGCCGATGCATCCCGACCCCCGCCAGCGCGGCCAGCAGGACGAACGCAACGAGCGTGTGCACGGTCCAGTAGTCGAGGAGCGTCACCAGCACGGCAGCGCTCGGCTGGTTGGAGCTGAAGAGCGTCAGGACGCTGAAGAGCAAGCCGAGGATCGCCGAAACGCCCGCGGAGACCAGCGCGGCGGACAACGCCCTGCCGAGAGGAACGCTCGATGCACCCGCGCGTGAAGGGCGGGCGCCGGACGGACGGACGGACGTGGACGTCGAGGGACTCGTCGGAGATCCCTCATCAGCGGGCTCGACAGGCTGGCCGGATGTGCGGGCGTTCTCGGGGGATTCGGTCACGAACGACGACGATAACGGCACGCCTTATGACCGTCATGTGAGGCGGCTGACAGGGTCTGCCCGAGAGCAACGGAATCCGTCGCCGTGCACGACATGTTCGAGAAGGCGGCCGACGGTCGGTGCCCTCCGCATTCGCACGCCACGGTTGCGGCCGCCCGCCGTACCGCGCACCATCGGGAGGCCGTGTTAACGCAGAAAGGCCCGCCGCACGATGTGCGACGGGCCTCCCCGTTCGTTCTCAAGTTAAGTCCGGCGGTGTCCTACTCTCCCACAGGGTCCCCCCTGCAGTA
>NZ_JAAVCB010000065.1:0-17265 GCF_014802555.1 Clavibacter sp.
CCGCGCCGACGCGCTTGACCCCTTCATCGAGCACTACAACACTGAACGAATCCACTCAAGCCACGGGCTCACGCCCGCGGCCCGAGTGTCACCAACGTCATGACCCAGTACACCTAGCGCTTCCGCTTCTCCCGCACGCGCATGTTGACGATGATCGGGCTGCCCTCGAAGCCGTAGATCTCGCGCAGGCGACGCTGGATGTAGCGGCGGTACTGCGGGTCGAGGTACCCGGTCGTGAAGAGCACGAATGTCGGCGGCCGGCTCGAGGCCTGCGTGCCGAACAGGATGCGCGGCTGCTTGCCGCCGCGCACGGGGTGCGGGTGCGCTGCGGTGAGCTCGGCGAGGAACGCGTTGAACTTGCCCGTCGCGATGCGGGTGTCCCACGACTCCAGCGCCGTCTCGAGCGCCGGCACGAGCTTCTCCATGTGGCGGCCGGTACGCGCCGAGATGTTGACGCGCGGCGCCCACGACACGTGCGCGAGGTCGGTCTCGATCTCGCGCTCGAGGTAGCGGCGGCGCTCGTCGTCGAGCAGGTCCCACTTGTTGAACGCGAGCACGAGCGCGCGGCCCGACTCGAGCACCAGCTCGATGATGCGGATGTCCTGCTCGCTGATGACCTCGGAGACGTCGATCATGACGACCGCGACCTCCGCCTTCTCCAGCGCCGCGCTCGTGCGGAGCGACGCGTAGAAGTCGGCGCCCTGGGCGAGGTGCATGCGGCGGCGGATCCCGGCGGTGTCGACGAAGCGCCACACCTTGTCGGCGATCTCGACCTGCTCGTCGACGGGATCCCGCGTGGTGCCGGCGAGCTCGTTGACGACCACGCGCTCCTCGCCCGCGGCCTTGTTGAGCAGGCTCGACTTGCCGACGTTCGGGCGGCCGAGGATGGCGACGCGGCGGGGTCCGCCGACCTCCTCCTTGGCGACCTTGGAGACGAGCGGCAGGGTCTTCAGCACGAGATCCAGCAGGTCGGCCACGCCGCGGCCGTGCAGCGCGGAGACGGGGTGCGGCTCGCCGAGGCCGAGCGACCACAGCGACGCGGCGTTCGGCTCCTGGCGCGCGTCGTCGACCTTGTTGGCCGCGAGGATCACCGTCTTCTTGGTCTTGCGGAGCAGGCGGACGACGTGCTCGTCCGTGCTCGTGGCGCCGACGTTGGCGTCGACGACGAAGAGCACGGCGTCGGCGAGGTCCATCGCGATCTCGGCCTGCATGGCGACGGACGCGTTGATGCCCTTGGCGTCGGGCTCCCAGCCGCCGGTGTCGACCAGCGTGAACCAACGGCCGGCGTACTCGGCCTTGTAGGAGACGCGGTCGCGCGTGACGCCGGGGGTGTCCTCGACGACGGCCTCGCGGCGGCCGAGGATGCGGTTGATGAGCGCCGACTTGCCGACGTTCGGGCGGCCGACCACCGCGAGCACGGGCAGCGCCGGCAGGTACGTGACCTGGTCGGGGTCGTCGGTCGCCGCTTCGAGGACCTCGAGGTCCTCGTCGTCCAGGTCGTAGTCGTCGAGCCCGGCGCGGAGCGTCTGCGCGCGCTGGGCGGCGAGCTCCTCGTCGATGCTCGACAGGCGCTCGGTGAGCGCGCTGTCGAGCTCAGGGAAGTCGTCGTCGTGATCAGCCATGTCATTCCTCTGGCGTGTCGGCCCGTCGCCGGGCCGCGCCTCAATCCGTTCGTGCGTGTACGAGATCGACCACCGCCTGGACGGTCTGATCGAAGTCGATGTGCGTGGAGTCGATGGTGGTCACACCATCTGCGGCGTTCATGAAATCGACGACCTGCGAGTCGGCCCGATCCCGGGAGGCGAGTGATTCGCCGACCGCGGCTGCCGACTGGGTCGACGTCTCCGCGGAACGCCTGCTCATCCTAGCTTCCGGGGAGGCCGTCAGCAGAATGCGGACCTGGGCGTCGGGCGCGACGACCGTGGTGATGTCGCGGCCCTCGACCACGATGCCGGGCTTGTCGCTCGACGCCATGAGCGCGCGGAACAGCTCCACCATGTAGTGCCGCACCTCGGGCACGCGGGCCACGCGGCTCACGACGGCGGAGACGCGGGGCTCGCGGATCGCCTCGGTGACGTCGGTGCCGCGGACGGAGACGCGCGTCTCGTCGGGGTCGATCGCGATGTCGTAGTCGAACCCCTCGATGAGGCTGGTGACGGTGGCGGGATCCTCGGTGTCGACGCCGCTCTCCAGCGCGAACCAGCTGAGCGCGCGGTACGCGGCGCCGGTGTCCTGGTAGTCGAAGCCGAGGGCGCGCGCGGCGGCCCGGCTCACGCTCGACTTGCCACTGCCGGCGGGGCCGTCGACGGCGACGACCGTGCGGTTCAGCGTGGCGTCGACGAGCAGGGCGTCCTCCAGCGGGTCGGGTGCGGTCGGGTCGGGTGCGTTCACAGCGTCTCCGGTCATCCGGCGATCCTCCAGTCACGTTCTTCAAGCCGCGCGACCAGGCGGTCGCGGGCCTCGGGCAGCACGGCGATCTCGACGAGACCCACCTGCGCGCCCTGGGAGTGCTCGAGGCGCAGGTCCTCGATGCTGACGTCGGCGGCGCCGACGTCGCAGATGAGCGCGGCCAGCTGGCCGGGGCGGTCGTCGATCATCACGGTCACGGCGGCGAAGCGGCGGTCCTGGCCGTGCTTGCCGGGGATGCGAGCGACGCCCGCGTTGCCCGCGTGGATCCGCTCGGCCACGCGCAGCCGGGCGCCCTGCGCGTCGACGTCGTCGAGCGCGTCGATCACCTCGTCGAGGTCGGTGCGGAGGGCCTTGAGGATCGGCACGATGCGGGAGGCGTTGGCGCCGAGGATCTGCACCCAGAGCGCCGCGTCGCTCGACGCGATGCGCGTCGTGTCGCGGAGCCCCTGCCCGGAGAGGCCGAGCGCCGAAGCGTCGCCGTCCGCGAGCCGCGACGCGAGCAGGCTCGCGACGACCTGCGGCACGTGCGAGACGAGGGCCACCGAGGCGTCGTGCTCCTCCGCGGTCATCTCGATCGGGACGGCGCCGAGGTCGAGGATCAGCTGCTCGACGGGCGCGCCGGCGGAGTACGTGATGCCGTCGTGGCCCGCGATGACCCAGGGCCGGCCGAGGAAGAGGTCGCCCGTCGCGGAGACGGGGCCGCCGCGCTCCCGCCCGGCGAGCGGGTGGGAGCCGAGGTAGCTGGAGAGGTCGGCACCCATGGCGCGCAGCTCCGCGAGCGGCGCGGCCTTCACGCTCGCGACGTCGGTGACGAGCGCGTCCGGGTGCGCGGCGAGCTCGGCCGCGACCACGCGCGCGGTCACGTCCGGCGGCACGCAGACGACGACGAGCGCTGGCCGGTCGGGCGCCGAGGAGATGTCGGCGATGCGCCCCGCGCCCATGTCCGCGGCGAGGCGGAGCGTGGTCGGCGACGCGTCGGCCAGCACCACGTCGACGCCGCGGGCGCGGAGGCCGAGCGCGATGCTCGTGCCGAGGAGGCCCGTGCCGACGATGCGGACGGTCCCCTGCACACGCGTGTCGGTCGCGGCGGCCGCGCCCGCGGCCTCGCTCACTCGCCGTCCTCGCGGTCCACGTCCCCCTGCGCCTCGGCGGCCGCGCCGGCGCCCTGCGGGTTCGCGGGTCCGGCCTGCGCGCGGGCCTCGCGCGAGATGGTGAGCAGCTGGCCGAGCTCGTCGGAGGTGAGGTCGCGCACGCGGCCGACGCCGAGGGATCCGAGGTGCAGCGGCCCGAACTGGCGGCGCACGAGCTCCTCCACCGGGTGGCCGACCTCGTCGAGCATGCGGCGCACGATGCGGTTGCGGCCCGAGTGCAGCGTGATCTCCACGAGCGTCTGGTCGCCGCCGCCCGAGAGGATGCGCGCGCGATCCGCCTGGATCGGCCCGTCCTCGAGGTCGACGCCCTGCGTGAGCCGCTGGATCGTCTGCGGCGTGACCCGCCCGGTGACCTTCGCGATGTACGTCTTCAGCACGCCGAACGACGGGTGCGCGAGCACGTGCGCGAGGTCGCCGTCGTTGGTGAGGATGAGCAGGCCGCTCGTCTCCGCGTCGAGGCGGCCGACGTTGAACAGGCGCTCCTCGAACTCCTCCGTGAACTCGCGCAGGTCGGGTCGGCCGCGCTCGTCGCGCAGCGAGGAGTAGATCCCGACGGGCTTGTTGAGCATGAGGTAGCGCTTGGAGGTGTCGAGCTGCACGGCCTGGTCGTCGACCGCGACCTCGTCGACGTCGGGGTCGATTCGGCGGCCGGGCTCGGTGACGGTCTCGCCGTTCACGGTGACGCGGCCGGCGGCGATCATGTCCTCGCAGACGCGGCGGCTGGCGACGCCGGCGGCGGCCATCACCTTCTGCAGGCGGACGCCCGCGACGGGCTCGTCCGGGTTCCAGGCGTGCGCGGACGCGCGGTCATCGGGCTCAGTGGAGGGGGTCATGGAAGCCTTCCGCCCCGTCGGGGAGCAACGGGGAGATCGGGGGGAGCTCGTCGAGCGAGTTGATGCCGAGCTGCGTGAGCAGGTGGTCTGTCGTACCGTAATGGATCGCGCCGGTCTCTTCGGCGGTGAAGGCCTCCGTCACGAGGCCCCGCGCGAGCAGCGTCCGCACCACCGAGTCGACGTTCACGGCGCGGATCGCGGCGACCTGGCTGCGGCTGATCGGCTGCTTGTACGCGATGACCGCGAGTGTCTCGAGGGCCGCCTGCGAGAGGCGCGTGGGGTTCTGCGTGAGCACGTGGTCGCGGATCACCGTGTCGTACTCGGGCCGCACGTAGACGCGCCAGCCGCCGCCGACCTCGCGCAGCTCGAAGCCGCGGCGCACTCCCCCGGTCTTCCCGTCGAAGTCGTCGACGAGCCGCTGGATCGCGCGGCGCACCTCCTTCACGGGCGTCGAGGTGGCGGTCGCGAGCGTCGTCACGCTCTGCGGCTCGTCCGCGACCATGAGCAGGGCCTCGAGCGCGCGGTCGAGGTCGAGCGGGGTGTCGGCGTCGGGCACTGCGGTGTCGCCCGTCGGATCCTGCGGCTCAGCTGTCATAGCCGGCCCCCAGGCTCGCGAGCGCGTCGTCGCTCCAGCTCTCGGCGGTCCACGTGAGGGTCAGCTCGCCGAGTGCCTCCGGCTGGTCGAACTCGATCGCGGCCACCCGGTACAGCTCGAGCACCGCGAGGAAGCGCGCGATCACCACGCCGGTGACGCCGGCGTCCGCGACGAGCTCCCGGAACGTGACCGGTGCGCCGCCCCGCAGCCGCGCGACCACGACCGCGGCCTGCTCGCGGATGCTCACGAGCGGCGCGTGCAGGTGGTCGAGCCCCACGGTCGGGATCTCGCGCGGCGCGAGCGCGAGGAGCGCGATCGCCGCGAGGTCGGCGGGTGACGTGGTCCACACGAGCTCGGGCACCTGCGCGCGGAACCGCTCCTCGAGCGGCACGTCGCGGAAGGCCCGGCCGGACTCGGCGACGAGCCGCTCCTGGAACCAGCTCGCCGCCTGCTTGAAGGCCCGGTACTGCAGCAGCCGGGCGAACAGCAGGTCGCGCGCCTCGAGCAGCGCCACGTCCTCGGCGTCCACGAGCTCGCCCTGCGGCAGGAGCCCGACGAGCTTGAGGTCGAGCAGCGTCGCCGCGACCACGAGGAACGAGCTGGCCTCGTCGAGGTCCTCGGGTCCGTCGAGGCCGCGGATGTGCGCGATGAACTCGTTCGTCACGAGGCTCAGGCTCACCTCGGTGATGTCCATCTCGTGCCTGCCGATGAGCGACAGCAGGAGGTCGAACGGGCCCTCGAAGTTGCCGATGCTCACCCGGAACGCACGCTCGGGATCCGCCCGGAGCGCGGCGGCGTCCGCGTCGACGGCGAGCTCCGGCTCGGCCAGGGGTGCGCCCCTACGCGACGGCGCCACGCGCGATGAGCTCCCGCGCCACCTTGCGGTACGCGAGCGCCGCCGGGTGCTCGGGCGCGAACTGGATGATGGGCTTGCCCGCCACCGACGCGTCCGGGAACTTGACCGTCCGGCCGATGACCGTCTCGAGCACGCTGTCGTCGAACGCCTCGACCACGCGCTGCAGCACCTCGCGGGAGTGCAGCGTGCGCGAGTCGTACATGGTCGCGAGGATCCCGTCGAGCGCGAGCCCCGGGTTCAGCCGGTCCTTGACCTTCTCGATGGTCTCGACGAGCAGCGCGACGCCGCGGAGCGCGAAGAACTCGCACTCGAGCGGGATCAGCACGCCGTGGCTCGCCGTGAGCGCGTTGACGGTGAGGAGGCCGAGCGACGGCTGGCAGTCGATGAGGATGACGTCGTAGTCGGCGCTCACCTTGCGCAGCACGCTCGCGAGGATCTGCTCGCGCGCGACCTCGTTGACGAGGTGCACCTCCGCGGCCGACAGGTCGATGTTGGCGGGGATCACGTCGAGGCCCTCGAAGCCCGTGGTCTGGATCGCCTCGCGCGGGTCCTTCACGGTGCCGAGCAGCAGGTCGTAGATGGTGACGGCGTCGTGCGTCTGCACGCCGAGGCCGGCGGAGAGCGCGCCCTGCGGGTCGAAGTCGACGGCGAGGACGCGTCGGCCGTAGCTCGCGAGCGAAGCGCCGAGGTTGATGGCGGTGGTCGTCTTGCCGACGCCGCCCTTCTGGTTGCAGAGGGAGATGATCTTGGCGGGGCCGTGGCCGGCGAGCGGCTCCGGCTCGGCGAACTCGCGCAGCTCCCGGCCGGTGGGCCCGAGCACGGGGACGTCCATTCCCGGGAGCTCGGTCACATCTGGCTTGCGCGTCACGTGGATCTCTCTCTGCCGCTCCTCCGACGCGGGAGTCCGCCGGATCCTCGAGAGTCTACCGGGGAGGGTCGCTCACGCCCGGCGGGCACGCGGGTGCGCGGTCGTGTAGACGTCGCGCAGGGTGTCGACGGTCACGCGCGTGTAGATCTGCGTGGTCGCGACCGACGAGTGACCGAGCAGCTCTTGCACGACGCGCACGTCGGCGCCGCCCGCGATGAGGTGCGTCGCGAACGAGTGCCGGAAGATGTGGGGCGAGATCTCCTCCGTGACGCCGGCGCGCTCGGCGGCCGCCTTGATCACGAGCCACGCGTTCTGCCGAGACAGCGCGTGTCCGCGGAGCCCGAGGAAGAGCGCCGGAGTCGCGGATCCGCGCGCGGCGAGGATCGGGCGGACGCGCACGAGGTAGGCGTCGACGGCACGGCGCGCGAAGGACCCGACGGGCACGATCCGCTGCTTGCCGCCCTTGCCCACCACCCGCACGATCTCGGCTGCGGCGCCGTCGGGCCCCAGCACGTCGTCCACGGTGAGCGCCGTGATCTCGCTGACCCGCGCGCCCGTCGCGTACAGCAGCTCGAGCAGGGCCTTGTCGCGGACGCGGAGGGGCTCGTCGCCGTCGGTCGCGTCGAGGATCCGCCCCATCGTCTCGACCGACACGGCCTTCGGCAGGCGGCTCGGCAGCTTGGGCGGCTTCTGTTCGGCGGACACGTCGACCTCGACGATGCCCTCCTCCACCAGGAACCGGTGGAAGCTCCGCACGCTCGAGAGCATCCGCGCAAGCGACGACGCCGTGAGGCCGCCCTGCTCGGGGTCGCGGACGCGCTGGGCGAAGCCGGCGACGTGCGCGCTCGTCGCATCGGCCGGATCCGCCACGCCCTCCGCCGCGAGGTGCGCCGTGTACCGCGCGAGGTCGCGGCGGTAGGCCTGGATGGTGTTGCGGGACAGGCCGCGCTCCACCTCGACGTGCCGGAGCCACCGGTCGACGGCCCGGCGCAGCGCGACGGGGACCTCGGGCGCGGTGTCGGGTGCCGCTCCCCCGGGTCCGTCGGCCGCGTCGGTCACGATCCGGACGCGCCCCCGCCGTCGCGATCGCCGTCGCCGTCGCCGTCGCCGTCGCGCAGCTTCGGGTGCCGCGGCCACGGCGCGTCGGCGGGTCCGAGCGTCTGCCAGCCGCGCGAGCGGGCGACGTGCGCCTGCAGCACCGCGATCACGGTCGACGGGTTCTGGATCCGCCGCTCGAGCACCGCCGTGACGACCTCGTCGAGGTCGACCCAGCGCACCTCGATGTCGGCCTCCTCATCGGTGCGCGCGAACGCCTCCGCCGTGGGGGTCAGCCCACGCGCGAGGTAGACGCGGATCGCCTCGTCGCTGCCGCCGGGCGTCGTGTAGTACTCCGCCAGCACGCTCCACTCGGCGGCGAGCAGGTCAGCCTCCTCCGCGAGCTCCCGCTGCACGGCCGTCAGCGGCGGCTCGCCCGTGATGTCGAGGAGCCCGGCCGGGATCTCCCACTCGCGCATGCGCACGGGGTGCCGGTACTGCTTGATGAGGAGCACGCGGTCCTCGTCGTCGATCGCGAGCACCGCGACGGCGCCCGTGTGGTCGACGTACTCGCGCGTGATCTCGCCGTCGCCGTACGCGAAGGTCTCGCGGCGGATGTCCCAGATCCTGCCCTGGAACACCCGCTCGCTCGACGTGACGTCGTACGAGACGGCGTCGTCGTGCAGGCTGTCAGCCGGGGATCCCACGACAGCGTCTGTCACGCGACGGCCTCGGCGTCGTCCTCGACGAAGAGCGTGCTCGCGGCCTGGCGGTCGAGCGCGGCGCGGACGAGGCCGGCGAACAGCGGGTGCGCGCGGTTCGGGCGCGACCGCAGCTCCGGGTGCGCCTGCGTGCCGATGTAGAACGGGTGCACCTCGCGGGGCAGCTCCACGTACTCGACGAGCGTGCCGTCGGGCGAGGTGCCCGAGAACACGAGGCCGGCGTCCTGGATGCGCTCGCGGTACTGGTTGTTGACCTCGTAGCGGTGGCGGTGGCGCTCGTGGGAGACGGGCGCGCCGTACAGCTCGGCCGCGAGGGATCCCTCGGCGAGCTTCGCCTCGTACAGGCCGAGGCGCATGGTGCCGCCGAGGTCGCCGCCCGCGATGATGTCGACCTGCTCGGCCATCGTCGCGACGACCGGGAACTCGCTCTCCGGGTCGAACTCGCTCGAGGATGCGCCCGCGAGGTCCGCCTCGTTGCGCGCGTACTCGATGACCATGCACTGGAGGCCCAGGCACAGGCCGAGCACGGGGATCTTGTTGTCGCGCGCGAACTTCAGCGCGCCGAGCTTGCCCTCGATGCCGCGGATCCCGAAGCCGCCCGGGACGCACAGCGCGTCGAGGTCGCCGAGCCTCTTCGCGGCACCCTCGGGCGTCTCACACTCGTCGGACGCGACCCAGCGCAGCTTCACGCGCGCCGAGTGGGCGAAGCCGCCGGCCCGCAGCGCCTCGGTGACCGAGAGGTACGCGTCGGGCAGGTCGATGTACTTGCCGACGAGGCCCACGGTGACCTCGTGCTTCGGGTCGTGCACGGCGTCCAGCAGGTCGCTCCAGCCGGACCAGTCCACGGCGTCCGCGGCGGGGAGGCCGAGGTGGTCGATGATGTAGCTGTCGAGGCCCTGCCCGTGCAGCATCTCGGGGATGTCGTAGATGCTCGGCACGTCGACCGCGTTCACGACGGCCTGCTCGTCGACGTCGCACATGAGCGCGATCTTCTTCTTGTTCGAGTCGGAGACCGGCCGGTCGCTGCGGAGCACGAGGGCGTCCGGCTGGATCCCGATGGAGCGCAGCGCCGCCACGGAGTGCTGCGTCGGCTTGGTCTTCTGCTCGCCCGACGCGCCCATGTACGGCACGAGCGAGACGTGAACGAAGAAGACGTTGTTCCGCCCGAGCTCGTGGCGCACCTGGCGCGCGGCCTCGATGAAGGGCTGGCTCTCGATGTCGCCGACCGTGCCGCCGATCTCGGTGATGATCACGTCGGGCTGCGGCTCGTCCGAGGCCTGCAGGCGCATGCGGCGCTTGATCTCGTCGGTGATGTGCGGGATGACCTGCACGGTGTCGCCGAGGTACTCGCCGCGGCGCTCCTTGGCGATGACCTCGGAGTAGATCTGCCCCGTGGTCACGTTCGCCGCCTGGTCGAGCTCGATGTCGAGGAAGCGCTCGTAGTGCCCGATGTCGAGGTCGGTCTCCGCGCCGTCGTCGGTCACGAAGACCTCGCCGTGCTGGAAGGGGTTCATGGTGCCCGGATCCACGTTGAGGTAGGGATCGAGCTTCTGCATGACGACGCGAACTCCGCGCGCCGTGAGGAGGTTGCCCAGGCTGGCCGCCGTGAGGCCCTTGCCGAGCGAGGAGACGACGCCGCCGGTCACGAAGATGTGCCTGGTCGTCTTCGCCGCGCCTGTCGTGCTGGTGATGCTGTCCGTCGTGCCCGAGTCCGTGTCCGCTGAATTGATGTCCGCCACGGGCTTCCATCCTACGTGGGAATCGGGCCACCGCGGCAGCCACGCCGCGCCGCGCCGGCCGCCGGTCGTCCGTTCAGCGCAGCGAGGCCGCGGTCTCCACCAGCTCGCGCGCGTGCGCCAGGCCGCTCTCGCTGTCCGGCAGGCCGGAGAGCAGGCGCGCCATCTCCTGGATCCGCGCGTCGCCCTCGAGCTGCGTGACGCTCGACGCCGTCACCTGCCCGTCGCCGCCCTTGACGACGCGCAGGTGGTTGGTCGAGAACGCCGCGACCTGCGCGAGGTGCGTGACGACGATGACCTGCGCGCGCTCGGCGAGACGCGCGAGTCGGCGCCCGATCTCGATGGCCGCCGCACCGCCCACGCCCGCGTCGACCTCGTCGAACACGAAGGTGGGGACGGGGTCGTCGCCGGCCACCACGACCTCGATGGCGAGCATCACGCGCGACAGCTCGCCGCCGGACGCGCCGCGCCCCAGCGGCCGGGCCTCAGCGCCCGCGTGCGGACGGAGCAGGATCTCGACGCGGTCGGCGCCCGACAGCGCGGGCTCCTCGCGCGGCGACACGCGCACGTCGAGCGACGCGTCGGCCATGGCAAGCGCACCGAGCTCGGTCGTGACGGCCGCGGCGAGCCGCTCCCCCGCCTCCGTGCGGACCGCGGTGACGCGCTCGGCAAGCTCGCCGACGAGCGCCTCGTCGCGCTCGACCTCGACGCGCAGCAGGTCGATGCGGTCGGTGTCGCCGTCGAGCTCCAGCAGGCGCGCGCTGCCGGTGTCGAGGAACGCGAGCGCGTCCTCCACCGTGGGGCCGTGCGCGCGCGTGAGGGCGGCGAGCTCGGCGCGGCGGTCCTGCAGCGTCTCGAGCTCGCGTGCGCCGTCGGCGTCGAGCCCCGCGAGGTAGCCCGAGAGCTGCACCGCGATCTCCGACACGAGGATCCGCGCGCTGTCGAGCGACTCGATGATGTCGGCCAGGCCCGGGTCGTGCGCCGCGACCCGGTCGAGGCGGCGGTGCGCGGTGTCGAGCACGGACGCGGCGTCGGCCATCTCGCCGGACGCGTCCTCGGACGACATGAGCTCGTGGGCGGCGGACGCGGCGGCGCGCAGGTCCTCGAGGTTGGTGAGCCGGTCGATGCGCTCGCGCAGCTCCTCGTCCTCGCCGGGCTGCGGGGCCACCGCCTCGATCGCGTCGATCGCCGCGCGCAGCTCCTCGGCCTCGCGCGTGCGGGCGTCCTGCTCCGTCACGAGCCGGTCGAGCTCCGCGCGCGCGGCCTGCCATCGGCGGAACACCTCCTGGTACTCGCCGAGCACGGGCACCAACGCGGATCCCGCGAACCGGTCGAGCGCCTGCCGCTGCGCGGTGGACGACCGCAGCCGCATCTGGTCGGACTGGCCGTGCACCACGACGAGCTGCTCCCCGATCTCGGTCAGCAGCGCCGCGGGTGCGCCCCGGCCGCCGACGGACGCGCGGCTGCGGCCCTCGGACGAGAGCTGCCGCGTGACGATGAGCTCACCGCGCGTGCCGTCGCCGAACGGGTCGACGTCTCCCCCGGCGTCCCGCACGCGCTCGGGCACGGGGCCGTCGGCGGCGATGATCCAGCGTCCCTCGACGACCGCGCGCTCGCTCCCCTGCCGCACGGCGCCGGAGTCGGCGCGCGCACCGAGCAGCAGTCCGAGGGAGGTGACGACCATGGTCTTGCCCGCGCCGGTCTCGCCGGTGACGGCCGTGAAGCCGGGCCCGAGCGGCAGCGTCGCCTGGCCGATCACCCCGAGGTCGCGGATGGTGATCTCCTCAATCACGGTCGACGGGCCCCCTCCAGCCGGTGACCGGCAGCTCGAACTTGTTCACTAGGCGGTCGGTGAACGGCGACTGCTTGAGGCGCGCCAGGCGCACGGGGATGGCGGATCGCCGGGTCTCCACGCGCGCACCGGGCGGCATGTCCCGCGTGCGGCGGCCGTCGCACCAGAGCACGCCGGAGCCGGAGGTGCGGCTCAGCACCTCGACGGCGACCGTGGACTCCGGGCCCACGACGAGCGAGCGTGCGAAGAGCGTATGCGGGCTGAGCGGCACCACGAGCATGGCCTCGAGGCTCGGCCATACGATGGGGCCGCCGGCGGAGAAGGCGTACGCGGTGGATCCGGTGGGCGTCGAGACGACCATCCCGTCGCACCCGTAGGACGCGAGCGGACGCCCGTCGATCTCCACGACGACCTCGAGCATGCGCTCGCGGCTGGCCTTCTCGACCGTCGCCTCGTTCAGCGCCCACGTGCGGTAGACGATCTCGGCGCCGACCTTGAGCGTGACGTCGAGCGTCATGCGCTCCTCGACCGTATAGTCGCGGTCGAGGACACGGCGGACGGTGGCGGTGAGGTCCTCGCGCTCGCTCTCGGCCAGGAAGCCCACGTGCCCGAGGTTGACGCCGAGGAGCGGCACGGAGGTGCCGCGCACGATCTCGGCCGAGCGCAGGATCGTGCCGTCCCCGCCGAGGACGATGACGATCTCGAGATCGGCCGTCTGCACGTCTTCCCCGAGCACGGCGACGCGGTCCATCTCGGGCGCGAACGGCAGGATGTCGGCCTTCTCCTCGGCCGTGAGCACGAGCTGCACGTCGGCCTCGGCCAGCTGCGCGCACACGCTGAGCGCCGCGTCGATGGAGTCGCGCCGTCCCGTGTGGGACACGACCAGGATGTGCCTCGCGGGTCCAGCCACTTCGCTCACGCTCCTGTGATCTCGTTCGACGTCGATCTCCATTGTGTCGGATTGCACCCCGCACGACCGCTGAACCAGGCGAGGTACTCGTGGTTCCCGGCGCCGCCGACGATCGGGGAGGAGACGAGGCCGGCCGTGCCGAGCCCCAGGTCCCAGGCCGCCCAGAGCACGCGCATCACGGCGTCGTCGCGGAGGCCGGCGTCGTGCACGATGCCCTCGCGGATCCCCGTGCGCCCCACCTCGAACTGCGGCTTGATCAGCAGCACGACGTCGGCGCCGTCCGCGGCGGTGCGCGCGATGGCCGGCAGCACGAGCCCCAGCGAGATGAAGGAGAGGTCGCCGACGACGAGCGCGGGAGCCTCTCCCGCGAGGTCGTCCGGCGTCACGCCGGCGAGCGACTCCGGCGTCAGGTCGCGGACGTTGAAGCCCTCGACGACGTCGACGCGCGGATCCTCGCGGATGAGCGGATCCAGCTGCCCGTGCCCGACGTCGAGCGCGATCACCCGCCGCGCACCCCGCTCGAGCAGCACCTGCGTGAATCCTCCGGTGGACGCGCCCACGTCGAGCGCCAGGCGCCCCGCGACCTCCACCTCGGGGAACGCGTCGAGCGCGCCGATGAGCTTGTGGGCGCCGCGGCTCACGTAGGCGTCCGTTCCGGCGACCTCGACTACGGATCCGGGCATCACGCGGAAGGACGCCTTGACGACGCCACGCCCGTCGACCGTGACGAGCCCGTCGACGATGAGCCGTGCGGCATGCGTGCGCGACCGCGCGAGGCCGAGCGCGGGCAGGGCCGCGTCGAGCCGCAGGTCGCCGCCGAGCAGCTCGGCGGGTGCCTCGGCGGGCAGCGACGCGGATCCGTCGCCGGCGTCAGCCACGCGCCGCGGCCCCGTCCCCGCCCTCGAGCCGTGTCCGCAGCTCGTCGTGCAGCAACGCGAAGGCGGCCGCGCGGTCGCCGAGCGGCTGCTCCTCGATGAGCTGCAGCCGGGAGACCAGCTCCTCGGCGACGTCGCGGTCGTCGTGGTCGTCGCGGTCGCCCTCCGGTGCCGCTCCCGCTGCCGATGCCGCTCGAGCTCCGTCCTCCGGGTCGTCGCTCACGCCGTCACGCTACGCCCGGCCCGCGCCGGCGGCACCGGCGGCGACGTAGAGCGACTCCTGCACGTCGAGCCCGTAGATCGGCCGGCCCGAATTCCAGATGACGGCGCAGGCGGCGCGCAGCGTGTCGATGGTGGACCCGCCGTCCTTGACGACCTCGACCCGGTCACCCGCGATGCGCACGGACGACTTCCCGACCGTCGCCACGCGTCCCTCCTGCGAGAACCGCGTCTCCGGATACGGCTCGTGCAGCTGCCCGAGGTGCTCGAGGATGAACGTCGGCCGCTGGTCCTCCTCGGCCGCGAGGAGCTGCTTCGCGCGGTCGATCCCGGTGAGCACGTGGACGGATGCCATGCCGGCGCGCGTCGCCCCCAGGATGTCGGTGTCGAGCCGATCACCGAGGAACACGGGCCGTTCCGCGCCGAAGCGCTCGCGGGCCACGTCGAAGATCGGCGTCTCCGGCTTGCCCGCGACCACGGGCAGACGCCCGACCGCCGTGTGCACGGCCGAGACGAGCGTGCCGTTGCCGGGGGCGATGCCCCGCGCGACGGGGATGGTCCAGTCGGTGTTGGTCGCGACCCACACGACGTCCGGGTCGGCCAGCGCGAACGCGGCCTCGGCCAGCTGCGCCCAGCCCACCTCCGGCGAGAAGCCCTGCACGACCGCCGCCGGCTGGTCGTCCGTCGAGCGCGTGACGACGTAGCCGGCCTTCTCGAGCTCGTGCACGAGGCCCTCGCCGCCGACGACGAGCACGATGGATCCCGCGGGCACGCGGTCCGCGAGCAGCCGCAGCGCTGCCTGCGGTGACGTGACGACGTCCTCGGGCGCGACCGTCAGCCCGAGCGAGCTGAGGTGCTCGGCCACGGAGGCGTCCGTGCGCGAGGCGTTGTTCGTGATGTACCCGAGTCGGATCCCGTCGCCAGCCGCGCGGTTCAGCGCGTCGACGGCGTGCGGAATGCTGTCGGGCCCCGCGTACACGACCCCGTCGAGGTCGGCGAGGATCACGTCCACGCCGTCGAGCGGGGCACTCCCCTTCGCCGCCCTAGCGAACATCGCGGTCGCCTTCCCGTGCGTCGTCGGCGCCGAGCGCCCCGTCGGTCATGTCCACGGGCGCGGCCTCGTCGGCCCCGCGGTCGCGCTCCTCGACGTCGAGCTCGTCATCGACGTCGATCGCGATGTCCGAGCTGTCGCCGTCCTCGCTCGGCAGGCTCGGCTCGTCGCCCTCTCCGGGATCCTCGGACGCCGTGGCGGCACCATCGGCTGCCACCCCCGCATCCGCGGCCCGCTCATCGTCGCCATCGGCCTCAACGGATCCGTCGTCCTCCCCCGAGAGGACCTCCTCCCCCGAGAGGACCTCCTCCCCCGAGAGGACCTCCTCCCCCGAGAGGACCTCCTCGCCCGCGACGTCGACATCCCCGGAGTCCTCGACCTCGAGCTCCTCCTCGACGACCTCGACCATGTCGTCCCAGCCCTCGTCCGGATCAGCGAACGCAGACTCGGCGGCATCGGCGCGCTGGCGCCAGGCGTCGGCTTCGTCTGAACGACCCAGCTCCTCGAGCACCTCCGCGTACGCGTGGAAGAGATCCGCGCTGTACGAGTACGCCACGTCGCGGTTCAGCTGCGCGATCGACAGCTCGTCGAGAGCCGCCTCCGTCTGCCCGAGGTCGAGCCGGGCGCCGGACATCGCGATCGCGAGCGCGACCTGCTCCGCCGCCGGCAGGGTCTCCTTCGGCACGGAGCGACCCAGCTCCAGCGCCTTGTCGGGGCGTCCCTGCCCGCGCTCGCTGTCGACCATGAGGGCGAGCTGGTCGTTCTTGCCGGAGATGCGCCGATAGGTCCGCAGCTCGCGCAGTGCGAGCGCGTAGTCGCCGACGGCGTACGCCGTGATGGCCAAGGACTCACGGACCACCGCGATGCGTCCTGCGCGGCGAGCCGCCGAGGTCGCGTGCCGGTGCGCGAGCTCCGGATCCTCGTCGATGAGCCGCGCCGCCATCACCAGATGCTGCGCGACGCCCTCGGCGTTGTCCTTGCTCAGGGTCTTCAGCTCGTTGCGGGCGATCCGGTCGAGGTCACCCGGCTTCACGTCCTCGGGGATCTCCGGATCCTCATGACGGGGACGCACGGAACGCAGCTCGCGTGCGCGCAGCTGCTCCTCGGTCAGGGCCTCCTCGTAGCGAGGGGCGTCCCGGTCGTTCCGCGCCGGTCGTCCATCGCGCGTCCAGAGCTTGTCGCCGTCGCGCGGCGGTCGAGCGCCGCCACGTCCGGCGTCACGGCCACCGGAATCTCGGCCGCCGTCCTTGGACCAGGGCTTCCGCTCCCCATCACGCGCAGGCAGCGCCACTCCGGCCCCGCCGTCGCGCGACCAGGGCTTGCGCTCCCCATCGCGCGCGGGCCGGGCCGACCCGGCTCCGCCATCGCGCGACCAGGGCTTGCGCTCCCCATCACGCTGCGGCCGCGAGGCACCGCCCCCGTCCTTGGACCAGGGCTTGCGCTCACCATACCGCGCCGGACGGGCCGGGCCGGCACCACCATCGCGCGACCAGGGCTTGCGCTCCCCATCACGCTGCGGCCGGGAAGCACCGCCCCCGTCCTTGGACCAGGGCTTGCGCTCACCATCCCGCGCCGGACGGGCCGGGCCGGCCCCGCCATCGCGCGACCAGGGCTTGCGCTCGTCGTCCCGCGCCCCACGGTCCCCGCTCGATCCACGAGCGCCGGAGCTCCGCCCACCGTCGCGTGGGCCTCGCGGGGCACCAGAGGATCCCCGCTCATACGGCGGCATGGACCCGTCGCGCCCGCGAGAGGAGTGCGACGATCCGCGGTCCTGGGCCTCGGGCCGGCTGTCTCGATCGGATGAGTCGCTCACTGTGCTCCTGTCGGCCGCGAAGGCCAGATGATGTCTGTGGTGTTGTGGGTCTGCCGAAGTCTCCTACCAGGCTAACCGGTGAGGCGACGCCGGGACAGCCGAGACCGGGTCCGACCCGACACCCGGCTCCGAGGATCGGCACGGCCCGGAGGTGGTGCCGATGGGAGATCTCGTCGGAGACAGCACGTCACCCGAAACCGCAGGACGACGGGATCACACTGCGGCGTAGTGCGACTCTGCGCGTCCAGACCGAGATGCCACCCCCGACAGTGCCCGCGCGACATCGGGAGGCCGTGTTAACGCAGAAAGGCCCGCCGCACGATGTGCGACGGGCCTCCCCGTTCGTTCTCAAGTTAAGTCCGGCGGTGTCCTACTCTCCCACAGGGTCCCCCCTGCAGTA
>NZ_JAAVCB010000066.1:0-16589 GCF_014802555.1 Clavibacter sp.
GCTCGGCGCCTCGGCGCGGCAGACGCGCGCGAGGCCCGCGGCCGCGACGCGCATGAGCTGCGCGCCGGCGGCGAGCAGCGGGGCCTCGGCGGCGCGGATGTCCGCCGCCGCGTAGCCGTCCGCGATCGATCCGGTCTCGCTCACGACGGCGCGATCCGCTCCACCAGCAGGTCCGCCCACGCCCGGTAGACGCGGCCGTAGAGGGTGTCCTCGGGGTTCGGGGCCGTGAACTCGGGGATCCGCCAGGCGGGGAAGGGCACGCTGTCGGCGCGGTTGTGGCGCGCGACGACCCGGCGGGTGCTGCGGTTGAGCGCGTCCGCGTGGCGTCCGACGGGCCCCGCGATGAGCGGCGGCGTGACGGGCGAGATCTCGAGCGGCGGCACCTCCGTGACGAGCACGAGCGCGTCCGCGGGCATGCGCGCCGTCATCGCGGTGATGCACGCGTCGAGCAGCGACTCCCAGAGCGGCGTGGGCGTGAACCGGATGGCGTCGCCGATGCCGAGGGCGAGGACGGCCACGTCGGTGCTCGCCCAGGCGGGGAACGCGTCGACGCCGGCGCGCCAGGAGCGCACGGTGAAGTCGGGGAACGCCTGCACCGACCAGAACACGCCGCGGCCGGTGCGGACGGTGAGCTTGTGGGCGACCTGCCCGGCGACGCCGAGGTCGTGCGACACGGTCTGGTAGCCCACCGCGGTGCCCTCGCCCACGACCGCCAGGCCGTACGGATCCGGCCCCGGCAGCGACCCGGTGGGCGAGTCGCGCGGGAAGGTGGCGCGCCGCATCTCGCGGTAGAGCACGCGGTACTGGAGCCGCCCGATGGTGGCCGACCGGAGCGACGCGAGCGGCCCGGCGGAGAGCGCTCGCGAGCCCGCCGACGGCCGGCCGTCCGGTGCGTCATGCGGGTCGAGGTCGTCGTCGCGACCCGGTTCGGCGTCCGAGGGCTGTGCGCCGGTCATCGCAGCCCATCCTGTCCGTCGTGACGCCCCCGGAATGGGGACGATCGCAGGATATCCCGCGCTCGGGCACCCCCTCCACCTCGCCGGGTGCGGAGGGGGCTGCCGGGACGGCGGATCAGGCCAGGATGTCGCGCACCATGGGCGCGACGATCGTGCCGTAGCGCTCGATCCCGCCCATCATGCGCTCGTGCGAGAACGGGCCGGCGCTGTACTTGAGGTCGAAGCGCGTGGCGCCGACGGCCTTCAGGGTCGCGGCGATCTTGCGGGCGACGGTCTCGGGGGATCCGACGTACAGCGAGCCGTGCTCGATCTCCTGCTCATAGGAGGCGCGGGCGAGCGGCGGCCAGCCGCGGTCCTTGCCGATGCGCGCGTGCATGACCTGGTAGTCGGGGAAGAAAGCCTCGCGCGCCTCGGCGTCGGTCTCGCCGACGTAGCCGGGCGAGTGGATCCCGACGGGCAGGCGCGGCTGCTCGAGCTGGTCGAGAGCGCGCGCGAACAGGTCGGCGTAGGGGGCGAAGCGGTGCGGCTCGCCGCCGATGATCGCGAGCATGAGGGGGAAGCCGTGGCGCGCGGCGCGCACGACGGACTCGGGGCTGCCGCCCACGCCGACCCAGGTCTTGATGCGCTTCGCCGTCTTGGGGAACACGTCGTGCTCCGTGAGGCCGGCGCGCGTGGAGCCGGTCCAGGTGACGGGCGTCTCCTTCACGAGCTCGGCGAACAGGCCCAGCTTCTCCTCGAAGAGCCGCTCGTAGTCGCTCAGCTCGTAGCCGAACAGCGGGAAGGACTCGGTGAAGGATCCGCGGCCGAGGATGACCTCCGCGCGCCCGTCGGACACCGCGTCGAGCGTCGCGAAGCGCTGGAAGACCCGCACCGGGTCGTCGGAGCTGAGCACGGTGACGGCGGATCCGAGGCGGATGCGCGAGGTCTTCGCGGCGATGGCGGCGAGCGCGACCTCGGGGGAGGAGATCGCGTAGTCGTCGCGGTGGTGCTCGCCGAGGCCGATGAAGTCGATGCCGACCCGGTCGGCCAGCACGCCCTCGGCGACGACGTTGCGGATCACCTCGGCGTAGGGCAGCTCCCGGCCGTCCGGTCCGACCGTGACGTCGCCGAACGTGTCCAGTCCGAGCTCGATCTCCTGCGCCATGCTGCCCTATCCATGCGAACGTATGCATCTGGGCCAACTGTAGGGGCGGGGTCGGCATTCCCGCGAATCGCGGCGGGCGGCGTGCCGGGTCAGCCGACGACGGGCTCGGCGCGCGCGATCTCGGTGTCATCGACGCGCGACTCCGGCATCAGCAGCCCCGCGACGACCGTCGCGAGCGCGCACACGCCGACCGCGAGGAACACCGCGCCGGACGCGGCGATCACGGCGTCCGGATCCTTCTGGCCGCCGGCCGACTCCGCGAAGATCGCGTTGGCGATGGCGCCGAAGACGGCCACGCCCACCGCGCTGCCGATCGAGCGCGCGAAGAGGTTCGCGCCCGTGACGACGCCGCGCTCGCCCCAGCCGACGCTCGACTGCGCGCCGATGAGGCTGGGCGTCGCGACGAGGCCGAGCCCGAGGCCCACCACGAAGCAGCCGGCCGCGATCCCGGCGAGCGTGGGCGTGCCGGCGAGCAACGAGATGGATCCGGTGCCGACGATCGTGAGCGCCATGCCGATGAGCACGGTGCGGCGGAACCCGATGCGGAGGTAGAGGCGGCCGGACAGGGATGCGGAGATCGGCCAGCCGATCGTCAGCGCCGCCAGCGCGAGGCCGGACACGAGAGGCGTGACGCCGAGGGATCCCTCGAGGTAGGTGGGCACGTAGGAGGTGAGGCCGATGAGGATCGCGCCGACGCCGAGCGAGACGAGCGTCGTCGTGAGCAGCAGTCGGCGGGAGAAGACCCAGAGCGGCAGCACGGGCTCGGCGGCCCGGCGCTCCACCAGCAGGAACGCGACGATCAGCACGGCGCCGATCGCGAACGCGCCGATGCTGGGTGCGGAGTCCCATGCCCAGGCCTGGCCGCCCTCGAGGACCGCGAGGATCAGGAGGCTGAGGCCGACCGTGAGGAGCGCGGCGCCGGCGTAGTCGACGCGGTGGCGCGTGCGCTCGATGGACTCGTGGAAGCGGCGGACGATCATCCAGCCGGCGAGGAGGCACAGCGGCACGTTGACGAAGAAGATCCACCGCCAGGACGCGAACTCGGAGAACACGCCGCCGAGGGTCGGGCCGACGACGCTGGAGACCGCCCACACGCTCGCGAGGTAGCCCTGCGTCTTCGCGCGCTCGGCGACCGTGTAGATGTCGCCCGCGATGGTGATGGCCATCGGCTGCACGGCACCGGCGCCGAGCCCCTGCAGCGCGCGGAACGCGATCAGCGCCGGCATGCTCCACGCGAACCCGCACAGCACGGATCCGACGAGGAACAGGCCGATGCCGATGAGGATGATCGGCTTCCGCCCCACGGTGTCGCTGAGCTTCGCGTAGAGCGGCACCGACACCGCCTGCGCGAGCAGGTAGATGGAGAACAGCCACGGGAACGAGGCGAAGCCGCCGAGGTCGTCCACGATGGACGGCACCGCGGTGGCGAGGATGGTCGAGTCGATGGCCACGAGGCCCGTCGTCATCATCAGGGCGATGAGGATGGGGCCGCGCTCGGATCGGAATCCGACGCCGCTGGTGTCAGTCATGAGCCTCCCGGGTCGAACGGTGAACGAGCGTGAGGTCGTCGGCATTCCCTCGACGTGCGATCCGTGTGGTCGACTGGGATCCCCACCGGAAGGACCCCCTGTGACGTTCCGCGCGCCCGACGCATTCACCACCCGACCCACGCTCCGCGGCACGTTCGGCATGAGCGCCTCCACGCACTGGCTCGCCTCCGGCACCGGGCAGGCCGTGCTCGAGCGCGGCGGCAACGCGTTCGACGCGGCGGTCGCGAGCGCCTTCGTGCTGCACGTCGTCGAGCCGCACCTCAACGGGCCGGGCGGTGACATGACCGCCGTCGTGCACGTCGCGGGGGACGCGGCGCCGAAGCTCCTCATGGGCCAGGGATCCGCGCCCGCCGCCGCCAGCCCTGAGCGCTTCCGCCAGGAGGGCCTCGACCGCGTGCCCGGCGCGGGAGCGCTCGCCGCCGCCGTGCCCGCCGCGGTTGACGCCTGGCTGCTGCTCCTCCGCGACCACGGCACGTGGGAGCTCGCCGACGCGTGGGCGTTCGCGATCGGGTACGCGCGCGACGGGCACCCGGTGCTGGAGAGCGTGCGCCGCACGATCGCGGGCGTGGGCGACCTGTTCCGCGAGCACTGGTCGGCGTCCGCCGCGTTCTGGATGCCGGACGGCGAGGCGCCCGTCGCCGGGTCGCTTGTGCGGAACCCCGCATGGGCGGCCGCGATGGAGCGGATCCTCGCGGAGGCGTCGACCGCGGCCGGTCCGGACGCGACGCGCGAGCAGCGCATCGAGGCCGCGCGCACCGTGTGGGCGGAGGGCTTCGTCGCGGAGGAGATGGTGGCGAGCGTGCAGGATCCGCACCGGCACTCCACCGGCGCCGACCACGCGGGGCTGATCACCGCCGAGGACCTCGCCTCGTCGCGCGCGTCGTGGGAGGACGCGGTCTCGATCGAGTTCCGCGGGCTGCGGATCTGGAAGACCGATGCGTGGGGCCAGGGGCCGGCGCTGCTGCAGGCGCTCATGATCCTCGACGGGTTCACGGATGAGGAGATCGACCCGGCGACGGCCGCGGGGATCCACCGCATCAGCGAGGCGCAGAAGCTCGCGCTGGCCGACCGCGAGGCGTACTACGGCGACGCCGTGCCGGGCGGCGCGCCCCTCGACGTCCTGCTCAGCGCGGAGTACGCGGCCGAGCGGCGCGCGCTCATCACCGACGAGGCGTCGCACGAGCTGCGGCCCGGACGCGTCGACGGCGTGGAGCCCTTCCTGCCGCCGCTCGTGGTCGAGGGCGACGCGCCCGCATCCGCCGGCGGCACGGGCGAGCCCACGGTCTCCCGCACGGGCGAGACCCGGGGCGACACCTGCCACCTCGACATCGTCGACCGGTGGGGCAACATGATCTCCGCCACGCCCTCCGGCGGCTGGCTGCAGTCGTCGCCGTTCATCCCCGCGCTCGGCTTCTGCCTCGGCACGCGCCTGCAGATGACGTGGCTCGAGCCCGGCGGACCGTCGTCGCTCGTGCCGGGTCGGCGGCCGCGCACGACGCTCACGCCGACCCTCATCACGCGCGAGGGCGAGCCCGTCGAGGCGCTCGGCTCGCCGGGCGGCGACCAGCAGGACCAGTGGCAGCTGCCCTACCTGCTGCGCACGATCGTCGGCGGGTTCTCGCCGCAGCAGGCCGTGGACGCGCCGACGTTCCACACGACGAGCGTCCCCGGATCATTCTGGCCGCGCACCTGGACCCCCGGCGGCCTCGTGGTCGAGGGGCGTGTGGGCGACGACGTGATCGCCGACCTCCGGGCCCGCGGGCACGAGGTGGAGGTCGTCGGCGACTGGACGCTCGGGCGCCTGTCGGCCGTGACGCGCGATCCCGCCACCGGCCTGCTGGGGGCCGCGGCCAACCCGCGCGGGGCGCAGGGGTACGCGGTCGGGCGATGACGATCGACCGGCAGATCGCGTCGGCGCTCATCGCCGACCACGCGCGGCGGCGCGTGGGGAGCGACGCGGCGCTGCGGGCGGCTTCCGCGCCCGGGCGGTTCGTCGCCGAGCCCGATGCCGCGACGCCGTCGGCCGGCGTCGTCCTCGGCTCGTCGGAGCAGCGGAACGCGACGTGCGGCGACGTGGTCGACCTGCGGGTGCTGGCGGTGGATCCCGCGCACCCGTCGGTCGACGCGGGCGCGGCCGTGGATCCCGCCGAGCCCATCGCCGTCCGCTGGCACGGCCGTGGCTGCACGGTCTCGCAGGCGTCCGCGTCCATGCTCGCCGAGCTCGTCGAGGGCCGGACGGCCGCGGAGGCGGCGGCGCTCGTCGTCGAGCTGCGCGCGCTGATCCGCTCCCACGAGCTCCTGCCCGGTGCGGAGGACCGCCTCGGCGACGCCTTCGCCCTGGCCGACTCCGGCCGCTACCCGCTCCGCGGCACGTGCGCGCTGCTCGCGTGGCACGCGCTGGAGGAAGCGCTCGCGCGCTGAGGTGCGATGCGGTCCGCCGTCAGATCCGCCGGTCGACGTCCGCGCCCGTGCTGAGGTCGGCGGCCTCGACGAGCTGCGCGTCGTGGGCGGCCAGGTAGCGGCGCGCTCCCTCGTCGCCGCGCACGGATGCGGCGAGCGGCGCCCAGTGGTCGCGGCCGAGGAGGGCGGGGTGGCCGGGCCGGCCGCGGAACACGGCCTGGCGGAGCGTCGGCGGTTCCACCGTGGCCGCGTCGAGCACCCGGCGCACCGTGGCGGCGTCGAGGTCCGGCACGTCGACGGGGACGACGGCGAGCGCGACGGGCGGCGGATCCAGCGCGGCGGCGGCCCGGAGCGCGGCGCGGAGCGAGGCGGACATGCCGTCGGCCCAGTCGTCGGCGCGGACGACGCCGGCGTCCGCGGCCACCGTCGTGGACCGCAGGAGCGCCTCCGCGTCGTCCGCCCGCGCGCCGAGCACGACGAGCACGGGGGAGCAGCCGGCCCCGGCGAGCGCGGCGATCGCGGTCGCGAGTCACGGCGTGCCGTCGGGATGCGCGGCGAGCGCCTTGGGCTGGCCGAACCGGGTCCCCGCGCCGGCGGCGAGCACGACGCCTGCGATGCGCCGGGCCGATCGCCCGTCGTCGTCCGCGTCCCGTGATCCCGCCATCCGCCCATGGTAGGAGCGCGCTCGCCGGACCCCTGCCGCGCCCTCGCCGCGCCCCGCCGCGTCCAGCCGCGCGGCCTACGCTCGACGCATGGATCCCGACACTGCGTCCGCGCTCGCCCTCACCCTGTCGCTCGGCGTGCCGGTGCTCGCGATCCTCGTCGCCGTCGTCCTCGTCGTCGCCAAGGCCCGGGGTTCCGGCTGGGGCTGGTACCTCGTCGGCTGCACGGTCGTCGCGCTGATGCTGGCCCTCGGCCTCGCGATCCTCGCCACCTGGTCGGCGCAGACGGGGCTTGGCTACCTCGACGAGGGGGTCAGCACGTTCGGGATCGTCCTCATGGGGATCCTCGGCGGTGTCGCCACCTTCGTCGTCGGCGTCATCGCCGGCGTCGTCGGCCTCATCTCGGCCGCCGTCCGCCAGCGCGATCGCGTGCCGTCCTCCGCGCTCGTCCACGGGTGACCCGGCCAGGAGCCGGCCGCGTCGCCCGCGCCGCCACCGGCGTCGCCACCCGTGTCGGCCCGACCGGGACCTTCGCCGCGTTCCTGATCCTCGGCCTCCTCGTCATCACCGCCGCGTCGAGCCTGTTCGCGGGCCTCTACGTCGCCGTGATCGACGACGACAGCGTCGCCCTCCTCGACGAGCCCGCGCTGCACCTGGCCATGGACGTCCGCTCGCCGTGGCTCGACACCGCCGTCACGATCTTCACGGAGGCCGCGGGCGTCTACGCCGTGCCGATCGTGGGCGTCGCGGTGATCGTCGCGCTCGCGATCCGCCGGCGCCAGTGGGTGCCGGTCGTGCTCGGGCTCACCGCGGGCGCCGGATCCCTGCTCATGACCGAGGTCGGCAAGGAGCTCGTCGGCCGCGACCGCCCGCCGCGCGCCGACGCCGTGCCGCCCTACGAGACGTCGCCGTCGTTCCCCTCCGGACACACCCTCAACGCGAGCGTGGTCGCCGGGATCGTCGCCTACCTGCTCGTGCTCCGGCAGATGCGGCGAGCCGCGCGCGTGCTCACCTACGTCGTCGCCATCGCCTTCGCCGCCTCCGTGAGCCTCAGCCGCGTCTACCTCGGCCACCACTGGCTCACCGACGTCATCGCGGGGTGGCTGCTCGCGCTCGCGTGGCTCGCCCTCATCGTGGTGGCGCATCGGGTGCGGCTGCGGCTGCTGGAGGCGCGCGAGCGGGAGCGCGACGACCGCGGCGCGTGATCTCCGCGGACGTCAGCGGGCCGACACCCGCCGCCCCTGCACGTGCACGGCCGCGATGGCCGGCTCGCGCAGACCCATCAGCAGGGTGAAGAGGATCTGGTCCGTGGCGCGCGCGTCGTCGTCCGCGCGGATCCCATGGGCGAGCGTGAGGGCGAGCGGCTCCCAGAGGTCCGGCGTGATCGTCAGGAAGTCGGCGTCCTTGCCCACGTCGAGGTTGCCGTAGCGCTCCTCCATGTCGAGCGCTCGGGCGCCCGCGAGCGTGCCGGTGAAGAGGAGCTCTGCGGCGTCGATCTCCACGCCCGCGCCGCCGGGCTCCGACAGGTGCACCTTGAACGCGTCGTTGAGCACGCGGGAGATGAGCCACTCGTCGCCGGCGCCCACGTCGGATCCGATCGCCACGTTCACGCCGGACGCCACCGTGCGCCGCCACGGCATGGTGCCGCTCCCGAGGAACTGCTGCGACGTCGGGCAGTGCGCGATGCTGCTGCCGGTCTCGGCGAGGCGCGCGAGCTCGGAGTCCTGGCAGTGCACCGCGTGGGCGAAGACGCTGCGGCGGCCGAGGAGGCTGGATCCGCCGCGCTCCGACCCCGGCAGGAAGAGCCCGTCGTAGGTGTCGAGGTAGGTGTCGGTGCCGAAGACCTCGCGGACGGCGGCGATCTCGCCGGTGCCCGGCCGGTCGTTCTCGTTGAGGTGCGAGTGGAAGTGGACGCCCTCGCCGCGCGCCACGTCGTACAGCTCGCCGAGCCCGCGGAGCGTCGTCGGCGTCACCGACAGGCTGAACCGCGGCACGATCGCGACCTGGAGCGTCGCCGTCGTCGCGTCGCCCGTGTCGACGGCGTGCCAGCGGTCGATCTCCGCGCAGGAGAGCGCGATCGCGTCCTCCTCCGACGTGAGGAGCGGGGTGGCGGGGCCGGAGCCGACGGTCTGGATCCCGCGGCCGCTCACGAGCCGGAGGCCCGCGTCGCGGGAGGCCTCGAACAGGGCGTCCTGGGCGTGCGGGAACGCGGATCCGAACACGAGCGCGCTCGTCGTCCCCGCGCGGACGCGGCTCCGCGTGAAGTCCGCCGCGATCATGCGCGCGAAGCCCTCGTCCTCGAGTCGCGCCTCCGACGGGAACACGCACGTGTCGAGCCACTCGAGGAGCTGGCCGCCGCCGTGCGCGCTCGTCGTGTAGGTCTGCGGGAAGTGCACGTGCGCGTCGACGAAGCCGGGGATCAGGAAGTCGGACGCGTCGCCGTGCACGGGCGCGTCGGCGAACTCCGCGGGGAGGTCGCGGAAGGGGCCGACCCACGCGATCCGGCCGGCGTCGTCGACCGCGAGCGCGCCGTCGGGGACGGAGACGAGGTGGCGCCGGGCGTCCTGGACGAGCGGGGACCCCGTGATGTGGAGGACGTGGCCGCGGTGGACGGCGCGGCGGGCGACCGGCGCGGGTGCGGGCGCGGCGGGGGAGGGCGTGGTGCGGTGGTCGCTCATGCGGATCCGTTCGCTGGGATGGTGCGCGGCGGTGCGGGGCTGCGGGCACAGGAGGGGCTCGCGCGGAGGGCGGGATCCCGCTGTGGCGCGATGCTGCGCGGCGGGCGGGATCGGGTGCCCGGTCGATGGTCGGCCGGGGAGCGGGCTCTGCGATCCGACACGCCGGGCGTGTCCGCGGCGCTCAGGAAGCGGTGACCCTTCTCCGCCCGCTCACGCCGGCGGGCGTCGTCCCGGTCCGGTGGCCGCGGCCGAGCCCGAGTCGGCGTCGTCCGGATCCGCCGCGGCCGGTGCGTCGGGGGCGTGATCCTGGTCGAGCAGCGGCTGCAGCAGCACGTCGATCTCCGCGACCCGGCGTCGGCGCACCACGGCCATGCCCGCGACCGTGACGGCGATCACCGCGGGCAGGGTCCAGGCGAGGGGCGGCCCGCCGAGCACGCCGACGGCGACGGTGCCGCCGAGGAGCACCGCCGCGACGAGCACCGCCCAGGGACCGCCGAGCTGGTCGTGGACCTCGCGCCGGCGGAGCAGCAGCCACCGCCAGGAGTCGGCGTCGGCGTCGGCGTCGGCGGGAAGCCGTCCGTCGTCGATCGCCTCGGAGACGTCGACGAACCGGATGCGGGGCGGGGCCGCGCGACGTCGCCGGGAGAGGACGAACGTGAGGATGAGCCCGACGACCGCGCCGACCGTGAGCGTCGCCACGATCCGGTCGAGATCCACCTCGTGGCCGAGCGCGACCCGCGAGTAAATCAGGATCGCGGCGTAGGCGAGGGCGACGCCCATCGCGGGCACGATCGCGGGCGCGTCGGCGAGCCGGCGGCGGGCGCGCCGCAGCCGGCCGTGCGTCTTGCGTGCGGTGCCGGTCACGGTCGGGCGCGGATCAGGCGCCGGCGGGGCGCGTCGGCGCGGCGTCCGCGGCAGCCCCGCGGGCGCCGTCGCGCTCGCGCAGCTGGTGGAGCAGGCCGTCGATGCGGGGGATGGCACGGCGCGCCTGCACGAGCACGCCGATGCCGAGCCCGACGAACACGACGATCACGAGCCAGCCGATCGGGCTGCCGGGCTCGAGCACGAGGAGCGCGACGCCCATCGCGATGAACACCAGGAACAGGAGGGGTGTCAGCCACAGGGAGCGACGGAACTGGCCGCGCCGCCACTCGAGCGCGGGGATCCACACGCCCGGGTCGGCTGCGAGCGGCGCCTGTCCGGACCTGATCGCCGCGGTGACGTCGGCTGAGGTCGATGCCCCTCCGCCCCGACGGCGCTGCCAGGCGATCACGGCGACCATGACGCCGCCGAAGAGGAGCGACCCGATGAAGCGCCCGATGATGCCGGCGACGGAGAGGCCGTCACCCGTGATGACAAGGTCGATGCCCGTGCGGAGCACGAAGTAGAAGGCGGTGACGACGAGGAACACGCCCCCGAGCGACGCGCGTTCGAACCGCTCTTGCAGGCCCTTCATCGGGCGGAGGCGGTGTCGGGGCGGGCGCGGTGGGTCATCGTGTCTCCTCGGAAGCGGTGCGGGTGATGCGCACGCCGGATCGAGGTCGGCGCGAGTCGACCCTATCCAGCAGCCGGGGGAATCCGGTCCTCGGGGGTGGGCGGCGCCCAGGCGGCCCGGCGCTCCTCGTCTCGGCGGACCTGCTCCTGCAGCGGGATGAGCAGGGCGTCCACGCGGTCGCGGCGGAGTGCACGGGAGACGATCAGCGATGCGGCATACGTGGCGAAGACGGCCAGGAGGATGAGGAACGCCGCGTCGGACGCGCCGAACGGGCGCGAGCGCGGCAGGAACGCCAGACCGACGAAGAGCAGGAGCGTGATCGGGAGGACCCACGCGTCGTGCCGGATCTCCCGACGTCGACGTTCCAGCGCATCGCGCCACACGACCAGGTCCGCTCCCGCCGGCAGCTCGCCGTCCTCGGCGGCCTCCGACACCTCGACCTCGCGCGGCGCCCCGGGCCAGCTCAGGCGGCGGATCCAGAGCGCTCCCACCCGCACGGAGCCGAGGAGCACCGCGACGACGCCGCGGAAGACGATCGACCCGGGGTCGTCCGACGGCTGCCCGATGCCGAACGCTGTCAGCCACACGAAGATCACGACGGCGACGACCAGCACCTGCACGACCGCGGGCGCGTCGGCCCACGCGCGGCGGATGCGCCGGAACAGCGGCTGCGGACGGTCGGGTGCGGTCGGCATCATGGGTCCCCCTCATGCGGCGCCGGATGCGGCGCGCGACACCTGAGGGAGGATCCCCCCGGCATCCGCGTCCCACCCTACGCAGGGGCCGTGCGAGGCTTGACGCGGGCGGTAGCCTTCCGATCCGTCGAGCGGCCGCCCTTCCGCCCGTCCCGCGCCCGACCGTCGGCGCTCCCGTCCCGCGCCCGCTCGCCGGCGCTCCCGTCCGGAGGTGCCGTGCTCGAGATCGCCGCGGAGGTGCTCGACGCCCTCGCCGACGGCCGGCGCCTCGCCGTCGCGTGGGTCACCGACGTGCTCGGCAGCGCGCCCCGCACGGCCGGCACGGCGATGGCGGTCGACGACCGGGGCCGCGTCATCGGATCCATCTCCGGCGGATGCGTCGAGGGCGCGGTCATCGAGGTCGCGACCGGCGTGCTCGACGACGGGGCGCCCGCGCTCACGTCGTTCGGCGTCAGCGACGACGACGCGTTCCAGGTCGGGCTCACCTGCGGCGGGCGGATCGGCGTGGTCGTCGTGGAGGTCGCGCCCGCCGGCGACGCGCGGTCGCCCGTGCCCGACGCCGTGCGCGCCGCGCTCGAGGACGCCCGCGCCGGACGCGCCGCATCGCTCGCGCTCGTGCTGGAGGGACCGGCCGTCGGCACGTGGGTCACCGCGGACGCCGACCCCGTGGGCGCCGACCCCGCCCGCCGGATCCGCGCCGAGCTCGCCGCCCGCCTCGCGGCCGGCCGCTCGGGCACCACGGAGGTCGACTGCGCCGACGGCCCAATGCGGGTCCTGCACCTCGTCGCCGCCCCGCCGCCCCGGCTGATCGTCTTCGGCGCCGTCGACTTCTCCGCCGCCCTCGCCGACGCGGCCGCCCTGCTGGGATACCGCGTCACCGTGTGCGACGCCCGGCCCGCCTTCGCGACCCGCGCGCGCTTCCCGACGGCCCACGAGGTCGTCGCCGAGTGGCCGGACGAGTACCTGGCGCGCACCGAGGTCGACGCCCGCACCGTGATCTGCGTGCTCACCCACGACGACCGCTTCGACGTGCCGCTGCTCGTCGCCGCACTCCGCCTTCCGGTCGCGTTCGTCGGGGCGATGGGATCCCGCGCCACCGACGTCCGCCGCCGCGCGCTGCTCGTGGAGGAGGGCCTGACGGACACCGAGCTCGCGCGGCTGCGCTCGCCCATCGGCCTCGACATCGGCGCGTCGACGCCCCAGGAGACGGCCGTCTCGATCCTCGCGGAGGTGCTCGCCGCGCGCGCCGGCACCGAGGGCGCGCCGCTGACGACGACCACCGGGCCGATCCACGGGGAGACCGCATGACCGCCGCATCCGCTGCGTCCGCGGGCGCGCGCGCACCCCAGCCCGGCCTCGCCCGCCGCCTCGGCCTCCTCGACGCCACCGTCCTCGGCCTCGGCCTCGGCGCGATGATCGGCGCCGGGATCTTCGCGGTCATGCCCGCCGCCGCCCGTGCGGCAGGCTCCGGCCTCCTCGTCGGCCTCGCGATCGCCGCGGTCGTCGCGTTCTGCAACGCCACCGCGTCCGCGCAGCTCGCCGCGCGCTACCCGTCGTCCGGCGGCTCGTACCTCTACGGCCGCGAGCGCCTGGGGGAGTGGCCGGGCTTCCTCGCGGGCTGGTCGTTCGTGATCGGCAAGACCGCGAGCTGCGCGGCCATGGCCCTCACCTTCGCCGCGTACGCCGTGCCCGCGGCCTGGCAGCGGCCCGTCGCCGCGCTCGCCGTGACGGCCCTCGCAGTCGTGGGCTGCCTCGGCGTGACCCGCACGGCCCGGCTCGCCCGCGTGATCATCACGGTGGTCCTCGCCGTGATCGCGCTCGTGCTGGTCGCCGGCCTCGTCGCGGGCGGGCCGGAAGCCGCCGCCGAGCAGGTCGCGGGCGTCGTCGACACCACGCCCTATGGGGTCCTCCAGTCGGCCGGGCTCCTGTTCTTCGCCTTCGCGGGCTACGCGCGCATCGCGACCATGGGGGAGGAGGTGCGGGATCCCGCCCGCACCATCCCGCGCGCGATCCTCCTCGCGCTCGGCGGCGCGCTCGTCGTGTACGCGCTCGTCGCCGTGACGCTGCTCGGGGTGCTCGGCCAGGCGCGGCTCGGCGGATCCACCGCGCCGCTCGCGGACGTCGTGCGCGACGCGGGCTGGTCATGGGCGGTGCCGGTCGTGGGTGTGGGCGCGGCCGCCGCGTGCCTCGGTGCGCTGCTCGCGCTCCTCCCCGGGATCGGGCGCACGTCTCTCGCGATGGCCCGCGAGGGCGACCTGCCGCGCGGGCTCGCGGTCGTGCACCCGCGGTACCGGGTGCCGCAGCGGGCCGAGATCGCGGTCGCGGTGGTGGTCGTCGCGCTCGTGCTCACGGTGAACCTCCGCGGCGTCGTCGGCTTCTCGTCGTTCGGCGTGCTGCTGTACTACGTGGTCGCCAACGCCGCCGCCTTCACGCAGGAGCGGGCCGACCGGCGGTATCCGCGGGCGCTGCAGGTGGTCGGGGTCGTCGGCTGCCTGGTGCTCGTGGCGACGCTGCCCGGGGTGTCCATCGGGGTGGGCGCCGGCGTGCTGCTGGTCGGCGTGGTCGGGCGCGCGATCGTCCTCGCCCGGCGGCAGCGCGGGGCGCAGGCGCGCTGACCGGGCCCCGCCGCATCCGCTACTCCCGCGTCCCGCGCTCCCCGAGCGTCGTCGGGCTGTCGAAGCGCGGCTGCAGGCCGCCGCCGTGCAGGAGCCGCCACACGCGGTCCCGCGACATCGGCAGGTCGTGCGGGCGGATCCCGATGGCGTCGCGCACCGCGTTCGCCAGCGCGGGAGCGACCGGGTTGTAGGGCGCCTCGCTCATCGACTTGGCGCCGTGCGGGCCGAGGTCGTCGTGCGTGCGGGCGAAGAGCACCTCGGTCACGGGCAGGTCGGCGAGCTGGGGGATGTGGTAGTTCCGCAGCACGTCCGTGAGGATCCGCCCCTCGCCGTCGTGCACGACCTCCTCGTACACGGCCGTGCCGATCGCCTGCGCCGTGCCGCCCTCGACCTGGCCGCGCAGCTGCGCCGGGTTCAGCACGGTGCCGGCGTCGACGGCCTGCACGGAGCGGAGGATGCGGACCTCGCCCGTCGCGGGATCCACCGCCACCCGGAACGCGTGCACGTTGAACGCGAGGGAGCGGAGCGCGCCGTCCTCGTGCGCCTGCGCTGCGAGGCCGTCGGGGCCCGCCAGCTCGGCGATCGGCACGGACACGTCGCCCGCGACGAGCGCGTCCGGTGTGAGCGCGAACGCGGCGGCGGCGATCCCCGTGCGCGCGGCGGCCGCCTCCCGCAGCAGGTCGGCGAGCGCGGTCGCGGCGACGTGCACGGCCTTGCCCGCGACGACCGTGCCCGCGGAGCCGAACGCGCCCGTGTCGTAGCGCGTGACGTCGGTGTCGGACTGGCGGATGCGGATCCGGCCGGGCGTCGTCCCGAGCGCGGTCGCGGCGAGCTGCGCGTGCACGGTCGTCGTGCCGTTGCCGAACTCGGCCGTGCCCACCGACACCGTCACCGTGCCGTCCGCGGCCATCGCCACGGTCACGTCGGCGAAGTGCCCGCGCGGCGGCATGGTGGCGATCATCGCCGCGGCCATGCCCTCGCCCACGAGCCAGCGGTCGCCGGCCGGCACGGGATCCCCGCCGCCGTCGCCCAGCGCCCGCTCGGCGAGGTCGAGGCACTGGTCGAGCCCGTAGCTGCCGCCGAAGCCGAGGTCGGGACCCTCCGCCTCCGTGATGATCAGCGGGTCGCCGGGCACGACCGCGTTCCGCCGCCGGATCTCGAAGCCCGAGATGCCGAGCCGCCGCGCCAGCTCGTCGAGCGCGGAGTCGACCGCGAAGATCACCTGCCCGAGGCCGTAGCCGCGGAACGCGCCCGACGGCAGGTTGTTCGTGTAGACGCTCTGCGCGTCCACGCGCTTGGCCGGCGACCGGTAGAGGGTGATCGACTCGTTGCAGCCGTGGAACATGACGCCCGGCCCGTGGTTGCCGTACGCGCCCGTGTCGCTGAGCACGTCGACCGCGAGCGCCGTGAGGAGGCCGTCGGAGGTGGCGCCGACCGTGACGCCCACGCGCATCGGGTGCCGCGACGGCGACAGCGTGAACTCGTCCGACCGCGTGAACTCCAGCTGCACCGGGCGTCCGGTCGCGAGCACCGCGAGGGTGACGACGTCCTCGGTGAGGATCTCCTGCTTGCCGCCGAACCCGCCGCCCACGCGGGCCGTGAAGACGCGCACCCGCTCGGGCTCCAGCTCGAACAGGCGGCAGATCTCGCGCTGCACGAGGAACGGGACCTGCGAGCTGGTGCGGAGGACCAGGCGGCCCTCCTCCATCCAGCCCACGGTCGCGTGCGTCTCGAGGTGCGTGTGCGCGACGCGCTGCGTGGACCACGTGCCCGAGACCACCTCGGCGGCGCGGGCGAGCCCGGCCGCCACATCGCCGTGCTCGCCGTGCATCTCGGCGACGATGTTGCGCTGCGGGTCGGCGAGGCGCGAGACGGCCGGATCCTTGTCGCCGTGCACGAGGGGCGCGCCCGGCCGCCGCGCCTCGTCGGGGTCGAAGACGGCGGGGAGGACCTCGTAGTCCACCCGCACCAGGCGCACGGCGGCCTCCGCGATGCCCACGTCGTCGGCGATCACGGCCGCGACGCGCTGCCCGCGGAACCGCACGACGTCGTCGAAGACGCGGCTGTCGTCGGGGTCGTCGAAGCGGTCCTCGTGCCGGGCGGACGAGTAGAGCGTCGCGGGGGAGTCGTGGTGGGTGAGCACGGCGTGCACGCCCGGCAGCGCGAGCGCCTCCGACGTGTCGATGGAGCGGATGCGGGCGTGCGGGTGCGGGCTCCGCACCAGGCTCGCGTGCAGGAGGCCGGGGACCTGGACGTCGAGCGTGTACGGCTCGAGGCCGCTGACGACGCGCTCGCTCGCGGGCGCGTGCAGCGACGTGCCGACGCGGCCGGTCTGGGCGCGCTCGGCGGCGCGGGCATCGTCGCCGCTGCCGTCGGCGGCCGTCGCGGCGGACC